>DFOV01000237.1 GCA_002376965.1 Gammaproteobacteria bacterium UBA3532 | reverse complement strand
CTCTGTGTCTGGAGAATTAGCCAGTTCAGCGGCTTCTTTAAGGCGTTGGTAAAAAGCATGTGGGTTTTGCTCCGCAGCAACCGGCTGACCGACTTCATCGCGTGTCAGGTTGTGCAGATCGGTTTGCATATTACTAAATACTCCGACGTTCATGTGTCCCGCGGGCATTACATTGACGCCATTAAAGGCATTGGTCATCCAGCGGTCGATAGAAATGCTCTCCTCTGGAATGCCTCCCGTCAGCAGGCGTGAGGCTATTTGTGCATGAAAGCCGGTGCCGTCGTGACGCAGATGCAGGTTTCGTAATAAGGTGAGATCCGTTTTGTGTGGGGTAAGAGGGGCAAGAGCGCAACTTTCGGGTAAATCGAATATGCCGCTCTTAGCACCGGCACTGGTCGGGGAGTGCCATTGCTTGACTCGGCTGGTAGAAGGGCGATCGATTCCCGTACCATTGGGATAGGTAAGAAATATTATTCGCCCCTGGCCCGCCGTTATAGCTGCATGGCCTAAGTTAGTCAGCAGCCCATTTGTGAAAGGGACTAATAGCCCAGTTTTGGCCACTGTGCGTAAGAAATCGCGACGTTTCATTGAATGCTTCATGTCTAAACTCCTTACTGTCTTACCAGAAATAGGGGAGAGCGTGTCAACCCGATCATATAGTCTTTTAATGTCGGATTTTGCGTAGCAAATGCGTCACTGGCTTGCTTGATCCGACAGTAGCTGGCCTTGTCTAAGTCATATAATCCGCTGGCGTAATGGTAGTACTGGCGTGCGAAACAGGCCGCACCGTTTTGGCTATTAGCAAGGGCCTCGGCTAGTGACGGGAGGCCATCTAGTTGTGTTGTGTCGTTTATTCCAAAATCACTGACATAGGATGAATCTGCTACATTGCTATTGTAGAGTGTACCGGTTGCATCAATAGGGTGAGATATGCCGTCTACCACTTCTGTAGCACGATAGCGCCCCAGGTGGTCAAAATGCTCAAAGGCATAACCTTGTCCGTTCATATAGGTGTGACAGCTGGCACAGGGCTGATCGGCTGTTGCGCGCTCTAAGTGTTGTTTTGCTGTTTCGCCAGGCTCTGCGCTACCTATATCGTTATTTATACCGACGGGAGCTGGCAATTGTTGGCATAGTAGGTTTCGACGAACAAAGAGTCCACGTCTGACCGGAAATGAATTATTCGATTTAGAAAAGCTAGCGTGGATACTTGCATGCCCAAGAATACCAACACCGTGGCGAGGGTGGTTTTGTGGATATATAACTTGCTCAAAGGTTTCCTCGAGAGTTTGATCGATTGCGTAATAACTAGCGAGGCTTTGATTCAAATAGCTAAAGTCAGCCTGATAAATATCTTGATAGTGTCCATCGTTAATCACCAAATTAGCCATAAAAGACAAAGTTTCCTGGCGCATATTATCGCGCAGCTCAAAGTCTAGCCCGTCTTCTTTCGAGACGCTGTTTAGACGGTGAATTCCCAGCCAGCCCTCGGTAAAAGAATGAATAGAGCGATTAGCGCGAGGGTCACTCAGTAGTCGGGCCGCTTGTGCGGCTAGTTGCTCAGGTGTGCTTAGTTGATTTTGCGCAGCCGCATTGAGTAGCGTTGCATCAGGTAACGATTCCCAAAACATGTATGAAAGCATCGATGCGGTTTCAAATGGCGTTAATTGAAAGTGCGTACCATCGAATTCGCCTTGTTCGAAGCGATAAGCGAAATAAGGCGACGATAATAGCCGTATGACAAAGCGTCGTTCGCCTTCTTGTTCCAGTATCGTCAAATAGTGGTTAGCTTCTGCACTTGTCGCAGGGCGTCGGAAACCATTTAGCAATAGGTTATCGACTACGCAGGCATTGTCATCGGCGCACTGGGTAAGGGAGCGAATATCAACTTGGTCAGCGACGCGTTTGGCAATATCAACATAGCCCTCAAGATGAGTGCCTGTAACCAAACGGGTCGCTGCATTGGTGTAGCCCCCAGTGAAAGACTCTATGCCCCCTGAGCGGGTTTCACTCGGCCATTCTTTGGCGTCGATTTCAAAATTGGGCAAAGCGAAAAGATCGGCCACCGTATTCTGATATTCCGAACGACTTAGCAGTCGAATGCGACGTTCCAGTGGCTCAAGTGGAGCACTACAGCTGAAGTCTTCTTGGTCGAAGGCATTATCGAAAATCAACCGTGCGGTCTCACTGGCACATTCGCCTGTGCATTGTGAAGCTGCACCAGCAGGCATGGTGGTTTCAATTTTGTTAATCAGGCTTTCTAAGCTGAACCTGCTGGCTACATCGACCAGCTTGACATCGCCTTGACCGAAGGTGCCATGACAGCCAGAGCAGTACACTTTAAAGAAGCGTTTGCCATCGGCGTAAAAATCTTCGTAAGTCGCTTCAAAACGCAATGAGGTATCGGAAACTGGCAATGTCACGGACTGACTAGCTAATTCTGCATCAGTTAAGAGACTGCTACCACTGCCGATCCAGCGAGAAAACTTCATGCCTGTTGGCGCTGCGTTTGCCGTAATAGTTATGCTACTGCCTGCTCGGTGCTCGCTGATACCTGAGGGTTGGCCTGATAGCACTTCAATGGTTGTGTTTTGAATAGGGGAGCCATTGTGCCAGTTATCATTGGCATAGAAGCCTTCGCCTTCGGCCAGAGTGCGGCTTAAATCTCCGGTTTGCTGGCCGTTATTGCAGTTATTAAAGATAAGGTTAACTGTACCATCGGTACCAAAATCAGCTTCGTTAATGTTGGCGAAGTAATAGTCGCCTTCTAAGTGCTCAGCCGCCGTTCCTGGCCATTCACCGAGCACTTCAGTGATAGGACTGCTTTTCCAGGCATACACACACACCTGCTGCCATTGTTCTTGGTTGTCATAGTATAAGGTAACGTTGGCCGTGGATATCTGTTCAACAAAAACGTCTAACGTGCTGCTTACGCCGTTGAAAGACAGAGTGACTTCCGTTTGGCCTGGATTAATGGCTGTGATCTGGTTGGAATTATTAGATACTATCGCGGGATCGGCAATGGTTACACTATAACCCTCTGATATCTGGCGAGTAGAGCCGTCGTCGTAATGTCCGGTCAGTGTTAGGGTTTCTGTCTCACCTTGTTGCATAAACACCGGTGCGGGCGAAACGGATAGAGCAATGAGTACTTTGGGTTCTAACTCACTCGGGATACCTGGATGCCATTGGCCCGTTACTTTTCCATCGGTTGACCCTGTTGCAATGAAGTAGCTGTCAGCTACTGATAATGGGCGTGATAAGTCCACCGTTTGATTACTGCCATCATTGAAGATGACTTTTAGCTCAGCACTAGAGTTCAGTGTAGCTACATCAAAGCTTTCGTGATACCAGTCACTGTGGTCTTCTTGAATAAGCTCTCCAGGCCAGTCTCCACGCAGTTGCTGAACTTGTCCGTCGCTGGTTTGCCATGCATAGGCTTGAATGCTCTCTGACCAGCTCGGGGGCTTTTTAAAATAAACGGTAACTTGCGTCACAGTATTAGCGTCGATGAATTCGGCTTCGAGAGATATAGGGCTAGTTGATGATGGAATGGTTAGAGTGGTTACTGACTGAGTTGGATCGCTGAGGAACTCCGTACCATTACCTGTCCATCGGTTGAATTTCAAGCCTGGCGGCGCTGGGTT
>DFOV01000427.1 GCA_002376965.1 Gammaproteobacteria bacterium UBA3532 | reverse complement strand
GTTTTTGGCGGAGGAGGAGGCCATTTAATAACCCCGCTCTTGACTACTGTGGCTCCGCGTTGCACATCGTCTTCAAGATCGATGGTTAAACAGCCATTTTTTTCTGGTGTTAAATCGGTGAGTAGATGAACCAGGTTGGTGGCATAGAGCTCAGAGGATACGTTGGCCATTCTGCTTGGTAAGTCGGTGTAGCCTATCAGGCTAACTCCGTGTTTAACCACCACCTTGCCCGCTTCGGTGAGCCGACAGTTACCGCCTTGTTCGGCAGCAAGATCGACAACCACACTGCCCGGCTTCATCGATTCGATCATGCCAGAAGTGAGTAACTCTGGTGCTTTCTTGCCTGGGATCAGAGCGGTGGTAATAATAATGTCTACTTCCATGGCTTGCTGGGCAAACAGTGCCATTTCCGCTTCAATAAAGGCCGGACTCATTTCTTTGGCGTAGCCGCCCTCGCCAGAGCCGTCTTCTTCGAAATCGAGTTCTAAAAACTCAGCGCCCATGCTTTCGACCTGTTCACGTACTTCGGGACGAGTATCAAAAGCGCGAACGATAGCGCCGAGCGCACGTGCCGCACCAATAGCGGCAAGGCCTGCAACACCAGCTCCAATGACCATAACTTTAGCGGGTGGCACTTTGCCTGCTGCTGTGATCTGGCCGGTGAAAAAGCGTCCAAACTGGTTGGCTGCTTCTATTACCGCACGATAGCCAGCGATATTGGCCATCGAGCTTAAGGCGTCCATCTTTTGAGCGCGGGATATACGCGGTATGGTATCGACAGCCAGTGCCGTGGCCTTTCGGGCTTCGATGTTACTGATCAGCTCTTTGTTTTGAGCAGGCCACAAGAAGCTGATTAAGGTTTTATCTTCTGCCAGCAATTCGGTTTCGGCTTTGTTCAGCTCCGGATGCTTTTCCGGTGGTCGCACTTTAAGAACGATATCAGACTGTTTCCACAGCGCTTCTACGCTATCAACAATACTCGCTCCCGCCGCCTGATAGGCGTCATCAAAATAGTTAGCAGACGTGCCTGCACCGGTTTCGATGCTGACTTCATAGCCAAGTTTGATGAGTTTTTGCACGGAGGCAGGCGTGGCTGCGACTCGACACTCGTTGGTATGTACTTCTTTTGGAACCCCTATTTTCATCGTTGTAAGACTCCTTCCTCTGTGGTTTTGATCAGAGAGTAGTGGGTTTAGTATCAAAGAATATGGACACTTAGAGCATAGAACAACTAGCAGTATAGTGTGGAGTTTTGAGCGAGAATTCGATCTATATCAAGGAATGGATAGAGGGTATACCAGGGTAACTTGCGCTTGATCAACTAATGTGCAGCAAGCAGTCAAGCAAGGTAGGAGGGGGGCTAGAAAGGTTGACGCCCCTTAACCAATTATTAGGGGCGTCAATTAAAGGCTGCTACTTCTTCAGTGGAACCTGGTTTAGCACTTCAAATAGTGTGTTGTAATCTCCAGCCATACTACCGGAGGTTTGATACTTATCATTGATGATAAACATCGGCGTACTGGTAATTTGGAATTGCTTGGCTAGCTGACGTGCCTGGTTGACTTGAGAGTCGACAACAAATGATGTGACAAGTCCGTCAAATTCTTTGGGATCTACACCATTAGCAACAAAAAAGGCTTTCAAGTCTCTATTGTTTTTTATGCGTTTCTTTTCTTCGTGGGTGAAATAGAACAGCTTGGCATGCAACTCTTCGAGACGACCGATGTGTTCAGCAATGTAATAGGCACGTGCATAAGGCTCCCAACTGTCACGGAAAATAACTGGAACGCGTTTGAAAGTGATAGCTTCTGGTTTCTGCTTTTTCCATTTATCAAGATAAGCTTCCATGGAATAACAGTGAGGACAGGCATAGGAGAAATATTCGACGATAACGGGCTCTTCACTGGCGGGGGTTTCAACAACACTTTTGTACTCTTTTCCCTCGGTTAAGGTGACAGCAGGAGTCGCTGTGGTCGAGGAGTGAGCATCACTGGCTGTGTATGCCTGACCGGCAAAAAGAGTGAAAAGGCAAATGGCACCTACTGCGCCGAGAATTTTGGTTATTTTCATGCAGATTTCTCCGTACTTGCTTTTATGATTCGAATCGAGCCGAAATAGAGTTCAGTGAGTATAAAGTTGCTTTGATATAAATACTAGGTTCAAGACCCTGAACCTGGGCTGAATGTTCCTCAACCATTGCATTTCAAATCGAAAAAGCACCGTCCCTGGTGGTAATGGCTAACCAAGAAATGATGAAATATGACTCGCTAAGCGTAGATTTGCTTTTCCAGAGCCTTTAGTGCGTTATCCAGGGGTTCGGCTTCGTCGCCAACAATATTAATGTGGCCGACTTTGCGTCCAGGACGGCAGTTTTTGTTGTACCAATGAAGAGTTGCGTTGGGGATTCGAATTTCATTCGCCTCGATTACACGCCCCAAAATATTCAGCATGGCTGTTGGCGCCACTGCCTCTGTTTCTCCCAAGGGTAAGCCTGTAATTGCACGCAGGTGATTGCTGAATTGGCTGGTTTTGCAGCCTTGCTGTGTCCAGTGGCCGCTGTTATGTACACGAGGTGCTAACTCGTTCACCAGCAACTGACTATCGGTGACGAAACATTCCATCGCCATGACGCCGACATAGTCGCAATCTTCCATGACCGTGCGTAAATAGCTTTGTGCCTTATTGGTTAGTTGTCCGAGCGGCAAGTCGGCTGGCGCGCGTGAACTGACCAGAATACCATTTTGATGGCGGTTCTCTGTTAGCGGGTAGAACTGAATTTCTCCAGAGCGTGCTCGTACACCAATAATGGAAACTTCACGTGAAAATAGAACCCACTGCTCTGCGATGAGCTGTTGATCACGAAACGTGCGGGCGAAAGCAGTCAATGCCGACTCGTCGCGGATCAGCCATTGGTTCTTACCGTCGTAACCTTGTTCTACTGATTTTAATACAAAGGGATAGCCGAGTTGGTTCGCAGCCGTAATCAGATCACCTGAAGCATCGATAATCACAAATTGGGCTGTCGGGATACCGAGCGACTTAAGCCACTGTTTTTCTTTGCGTCGATGTTGAGTGAGTGCCACGGCGTTAGGGGAT
>DFOV01000092.1 GCA_002376965.1 Gammaproteobacteria bacterium UBA3532 | reverse complement strand
CAAAACCAAAAATGAGTTTGACCAGGTTTCCTGGCTTTAGCTGAGATATAACCACGTTTGACGGCTTATAAAACGTATAAGGATACGCATCCGTAATTGCTTGGGCATCTTCTAACCACCAGCTTTTTTCTGACATAACTCCTCCGTTGTCGTTACAAGTGAGTCGATAAGATAGAACTGGATTTCGGTTAAACCGTTCCACTCGCTAAACACAAATGGCTCGTACGCTTTTGCTTCTAGCTTGTCTAGTTCGGCTTTCAACGCTTCTTCCGGTTGTGTTCCTTTTTGATAGCAGAAGCAAACGAGAAGGTACCTATGAGTTACGGGCTCGGCTGCCATCAGTGTCTGAAGTTTTTTTAAATCGGATTTCCACGATGAAACTTGTTCAGACACTTTATTGTTCCATCCAGTACCGCCCCAAGCTGTCTTTATCTCGAGAGCAACGGAATCAGACGCGTGGTTGTACGCGATGAGGTCACAGCGACCTCCATTTCTGGCGTAACTGGCTTCTACATGGACCAAATATCCTGCATCACAGAAAGCCTTATACAGGCAACACTTAATTTGATCTTCCTTTGGTTTTACGTCAAATTTTTTGTTTCCGAAATTAACAATGCGTATATAGTCCTTGGTTGCTAATGATATTCCGTTTTCAATCGTTGCTATTACAGACATCAGTTCCCGCTGCCTCCATTCAGATATCCAATATTGCGGTTATTAGGTCGCGCTTTTTAATTGTTCGGTGATTTGTCCAAAGATAATACTTCAAGGGATCATATTTTCAACTCGATGTACGTGCGGTGGCAAGAAGCTCTCGACTGCGCCAATCCCCACTTCCCCCTTTGCGCCAATTACGCTAGCATCAGTAAAAAAGAGCATTTTGCTCAGCTGCTAGAGGAAAATAACAATGATAAAAGCGTGGATATCGATGGCTTTGGTGCTGTCAATTATCGGTTGTGCCAGTGGTGGTGGCTCAGATAGCGCATCGCCATCTTCTGAACAAGCTCAACAACCCGATGCCGAACCAGCGACGGAACAACCAAGTGCCGAACAGGGCGAAACAGAGTCGGAAAATTCTGGTTCGGTCGAAAATCCTGGCACTGTTGAACAAGAGCAGCAGGAGAGTGAGTCTGAGCCACCAACAAGTCCTGAGCCGGAGCTAGTTGGTGTCCAGCTGGTTAGCAAAAACAAGGGCGATGAGGTGGTTAGGGTTCGTGTCTTGAGCGACAGCCTTTTGCATGTGAACTATGCAACCAGTGACCAGGTGCTGAGCTTGGATGCTTTGAATACCGATATGGTGGTGGATGGTCTTACGCATGCGGGGCCGAATGATTTTTCGGAGCGCGATGGCCGCTACTATACAGGTAAGCTGTCGTTTCGCCTGGACGATGCCTTGTGTGTTGAGGTCAGCGATCTTGCTCTAAAACCACTAACGACCTTATGTGCCCCTGATTTGGAAAGCAGTTCATACCAACTGTCGGTTGCTGCTCCCACCACGCAAAGCGCCTATGGACTTGGCGCACAGTTTTTCCGCGAAGGTCAGAATGGCGACTGGCTTGGACGACGTCGCGAGCCGGGCATTTATTCCGGTAATCGAATGGTCGGATTTTCGGGTGGGGCGGTGTCCAATTTGCAAATCCCAGTGTTGTTGACTCAGCTGCCTAACACAACCATAGGCTACTATGTCGACACGGTGGAAGCCATGACCTGGGACTTGTCCCGAACGCCGTGGCGCATCGAGTCGGAAAGCCCATCTTCAAATGTATACCTGTGGCTGGAAGATGACTTGAAACAGGCTCGCTCCCAATATATGCAGCTAACCGGCACTCCGCCGGTGCCACCGAAGACCGCGTTTGGTTTATGGGTGTCGGAATATGGTTATGATAATTGGGGCGAAGCCGAGCAGAAAATAGAGGCCCAGCAGGCAGCCAAGATGCCGCTGGATGGATTGATTCTCGATCTACAATGGTTTGGCGGCATCAATAAAAATCAAATGGGTTCGCTAACCTGGGATAACAGTGCTTTTCCTAATCCCGCTTCTCGCCTGAGTCAATGGCAAAATGAATGGGGTGTTAAGGCTGTCACTATCGAAGAATCCTATATCGATACTCAAACCGGCTCTTACGATACACTCGACGATTTGGGCTATCTGGTGCGCGAATGCCCAGGCTGTTCGAGTAGCTTTTTCTCTGAGTGGTGGGGCAATGGGGGCATGTTTGACTGGACTCATCAGCAAGGGGCCGCCTATTGGCACGAGCAAAAGCGTGTTCCGCTGATTGAGGCGGGTATCGTTGGTCATTGGACAGACTTAGGTGAACCTGAAAATTTCGATCCTGGTGGTTGGTATGCTGACACCTATCACAACCAGCGCCACGAACATGAGCAAGTACATAATCTATATAACTTCTATTGGTCGCAAAGTATTTTTGACGGCTATCAACAGCACCATCCTGCCAAGCGGCCATGGATCCTGTCACGATCGGGAACGGCGGGCAGCCAGCGCTTTGGTACCAGCTTCTGGTCAGGAGATATTGGCACCAACGAAAGCAGCCTGGCGGCGCATATGCAGGTGCAAATGCATATGAGTTTATCGGGTTATGACTACTTCGGCAGTGATATTGGTGGCTTTCATCGCGGGGCTATTGGCAGCAATGCCCTCAATGAACTGTATACATTGTGGTTTGCCAACGGTGCGTTGTTGGATATTCCGCTTCGGCCCCATGTCGAAAACCTGTGCAACTGCAAAGAAACGGCACCGTCGTTGATCGGTGATATCGACAGCAACCGTTACAACTTGCACATGCGCTATCGCATGTTCCCTTATTACTACTCGATGGCCCATGCGGCCTACCGAGAAGGCACGGCGATGTTTCCGCCATTGGCTTATTACCATCCTGATGACAGCAATGTTCAGGGCATGGGCGAGGTGAAATATGTTGGACCTAGCCTGATTGCTCGCACCTACGCCGATCCTGATCTGGAAGTACTCAGTACTTATATACCCAAAGGGCAATGGTTTGATTGGCATCATCAAACATGGATCGAAAGCCAGGGACAACAGGTGGAGCTTAGCGCGCGATTTGAGCAGAAAACCATTGTTCCTTTGCTTGCTAAAGCAGGAGCGATTATTCCG
>DFOV01000342.1:1193-9675 GCA_002376965.1 Gammaproteobacteria bacterium UBA3532 | reverse complement strand
GCCCATAATTCGGGGTCGAAATCGGCAATGTTCATATCACGGCTAAACATAGGTCTTGGGTCTCCGCTCGCAAGTAGATGAGTCGATGAAATATCTCTGGATCGTCGATCCAGATTGAAGGGTGCATATTCTAACTCAGGCGAAGCAAAGTGCCTAGGGGCAGTTGATCTTTCTTTGAGCAGCTAGAGCCTGCTCTAGAAACTGCCTGAAAAGAAGTGACCTATCAAGGTGGTTACCAGCATCGCAATAGTTCCCCATAGCGATACTCGAGTGATACCGCGTTGAACAGGGGCTCCGCCGAGCTTGGCGGATATTGCCCCCAAGCTCATTAGCGTCACAATTGTAGCCACAAATATGCCGGGCAATACCTGATCTGGCGAAAAGAGTTGCGAAAAAACGATTGGCCAGATTGCACCGAGGGCGAAGGCCAGGGCCGAGGAGTAGGCGGCCTGAAACGGGCGAGCGCTGAGGGACTGGGTGATACCCAGCTCGTCTCTTGCGTGAGCGTCTAGTGCATCGTGCTCCATCAGCTGGCCCGCCACCTGCTTGGCCAGCGATTCGCTAACGCCACGTTGAATGTATATATTGGCTAATTCATCCAATTCTTTGTCGTAATTCTTTGCCAGTTCTTTACCTTCAAGAATGAGATCAGAACGCTCCATGTCTGCTTGGGAACTGACAGAAATATACTCACCTGCGGCCATCGACACAGCGCCTGCAATCAACGCAGATATACCAACAATAAGTAGTTGTTCACGCGTGGCTCCAGAAGCGGCAATGCCTGCCAGTAAACTGGCGGTCGAGACAATTCCATCGTTGGCCCCTAACACCGAAGCTCTGAGCCAACCTGCCCGGAAAATAAAGTGCTGCTCAATTGGTGGCACGGCTTATCCTTTTTTCTTGCGCAAGCTAAGTCCGAGCTGGCGGCCTCTTGTTCGTGCAAAATATATCGAGGCACAGAAGTTGACCAAGCTTAAAAATATTATCAGGCTAATGAGTTTGCTGGGATGGGCATAGCTGAATAATTGGGTAATGCCATGGATAAAAATGAGAATCAGGGTGAAGCCATTCCAGCCGAAAGTGTAAGGATTTGCCTTGATAATGCCGGGTAGTGCAGCTATCAGGGCGAAGCAAAGTAGCCAGGCAAAAAGTGCGCTTGCACTGTAGGGAAGATGGCGATGATGTAGGACTAAAAGAACCAGTAGCGCAAACTGTGACATTTGACTGAGTAAGTAGGCGTAGCTGAGTCGCTTTTGAGTGCTCGGATCTGAAATCATTGAAGATGCCTATGAGGGTTGTTTTAGCTTTGTGGCCAGCTGAGCGACTCGACGCCCTAGTGCTCGGCACAAGCGCTTTTCTTCGTCCGTTACAACATCGCCTTGCGGATTATTGGCCCAGTGCGTTGCACCGTAGGGCGAGCCACCTGTTGCTGTATGACTGATATCCGGCTCGGTGTAAGGGATGCCACTAAGTAGCATGCCGTGATGAAGCAGTGGCAACATCATGGATAATAAGGTTGACTCCTGGCCACCGTGTAAAGAGCCGGTTGAGGTGAATACCGCAGCAGGCTTACCCGTTAAAGCGCCATTGAGCCAGGTTTGACTTGTACTATCGATAAAGTATTTGAGTGGCGCAGCCATATTTCCAAAGCGGGTTGGGCTGCCAAGAATCAGCCCATCACACTGCTCAAGTGTTGCTATATCGCAATAGGGATCGCCAGTGGCTGGAATGTCATCATCCACCTTTTCGCAAGTGGTAGAAACCGGCGGAACAGTACAGAGCACAGCCTCTGAATGCTGAGCCGATTCTATGCCGGTTGCAATTTCATTGGCCATATCTCTCGTGCGACCATGGCGGCTGTAATAGAGTACCAGTATTGAGGTCATATCTTTCTCAGCTAAAGGATCTCAAGCACTTGTTCTGGCGGGCGGCCAATGCGCGCAACTTCGCCATTAACAACAATAGGGCGTTCAATAAGCTTAGGGTGCTCGGTCATCAACGCCAAAGCCTGTGTGTCGGTGAGTTCTGATGGCGCCTCTACTAATTCCTTGAATAGCGCTTCTTTGGTTCTTAGTAACGACGTTGCTGGTATATTTAGCGCCTTTAACACTTGGGACAATTCGTCCTTGCTGGGAGGGCTTTTCAAATATTCAACAATTTCGGGTGTGATGCCTTTTTCTTCCAATAGCGCGAGGGTCTGACGTGATTTGGAGCAGCGCGGATTATGGTAGATTTTCACGGTCATAAAAAGTCATCCTGTTGAGTATATTCTATGGTGTAAAGTGAAACCCAGTGACTGTTATCACTAAAAGCTTCCCATTCAAAAAACTTGTTTTCGCCATGGCGGTAAATCGAAGCACTTTGTTGGCCTTTTAAATGGTCTTTCTTGGTTACCAAAATTTGTTGGCCGTTGTCGGTTTCGATAATGATTACTTGGCTTTGCTTGGCTTCTTTGTCTTGCTCTTGCCCCTGAGCTTCCAGCTGGTGAATGCTCATATGGCAACGTCTGATCTGGCCACAAAAACGCTCGATCCCAATTAGGGTCTTATCTTCAAGAACACGCATCCAGCGGCAAATAACCAGTTGCTGCTCGCTTTGATGGGCTTGCGCCAGTCCGACCTGGCCGACGAGTGTTGAGCTGGTTTCTAAGCCAGGGTGGGCAATTAATGCGCCAGACGGGCTGGCGCTGATTAATGTCCATGCATCTGCCAGACTTTGATCGGAGGGGCTAATATCGCGTTCAATATTGGGTAATATATGCTCATATCCCCACTTCAAATATATCGGCTGTTCAAGCTCTTGACGTGATTCCCCACGACGCTGGGGCTGACTCAATCGACTATGAATCTTGTCTAATAGCCACTCGGCTTGTGTGGTGGAGTGTACTCCAAATAAGCCAAATTTTTCTGGCTTGGTTTTTTCTTTAAGAGAGCTCATATGCTGCTCGATAACTTCTAGCACTGGCTCAAACGTCAAAAGTAATGCGTTTTCGATGGCTGCTTTGGCCTTGCTTGCGTCGTTGCTGACGTGCATCAAGTTACTTTGGCCATTGAAAGCCCATTGGGCATTTTCTAACTCGGTAATGCCTTGGTCAAGCACGGGAGACCAGCGTAGCAGATAACGGAATATGACGAGGTGCTCATTGCCTTGGAGCGAAAATGGGTCGAGGTGATTAAATGCGAGCATGAACACGAAGCGATCTGACAGGCTAATATTGCCATCGGGCTCGACGGTGTACTGATCGATGTCGCGTTTTGTAAATTCGTTATAGTACCTTAAAATATTTTCCCAGAAATTTTGTGGCAAAGGGTGGTACCGATAGCTCGAAACCAAGAGCAATAAACCACAGTAGCGAAAGTATTGATGGGCGCACTCAATGAGTTTAGCTGAACGCTTATTGCTCAACAGATTTGGTGATAGACGCTCGTCGAGCACACGGCGCACGCTGTAAAGAAGCTCAACCACGGTATCTTGGAGTTGAATCTTCATCTGGTAATATGATGATTTTTCTGCCCCTACCAATTGCTTATTCATTTGCAGGGCAAAGAATTTGTCCAAAATATTATCAATGCGGGTTTCGAGCAATTTGTTTAATTCATCGCGAACTTTCGCTGAAATCTCGACTCTGTTGAGGCGATGGACTTGGGTGTGGAAGTTGTCAAGAAACTGACCAAAGTCAGAAAAACTGAGTTGATCTAACCATAAAGCCAGCTTTTCCGGCGTGTCTTTGACAAGAAGCCTATAGTCGTTTACGTATTCTGGTAAGTCGAACTCAAGCATAACTACCTGCTGGTGTAATATTTTTATAAGAGTAAAGTACAACCCAATGAGAAAACATTCTAAGTTTATTTTCGTTCTATTCCTAGTCTTTGGCTGTCAGCCTGCCCCAGACTTTTCTATCGATGGCAAAAAAACGGGCCGTTGGCATCAGTTTGACGGCCAATGGCTGATTATTTCTTATTGGGCAGAGTGGTGTAAACCTTGTTTGGAAGAAATTCCATTGCTCAATGAGGTGCAAAGTCTGCCGAATGCCAGTGTTATCGGTATCAATTTTGATAACCAATCACTAGATAGTATAGAAAAGGTGCGTCAAAAATGGGGGATGAATTATCCGACCGTTCAGCTCAATACAAAGGCGCCTTCACAATGGGAAATGCCGCAGATGCTCCCAGCTGCATTTATCCGTGATCCGCAAGGGCAATTATCAGGCCCCTATTACGGCAAAGCGGTTCTAGAAGAGGCCGTTGCGGCTTTCTATCCGAATTTAAATCATTGAAAATGAGGCGGGGTAAGTCGAGCGCGAAAGCCTGATAGCCGTATGAGCTTATATTCAGCCACAGTAAGCAACTTTACCTACGTAGCTGGAAATTTCTTGCGCAAAACGCCGTGAAATCATCCCTGATGGCTTAGCTGCCGCATCCATGCGGCAGATATTTGCTTCAGAAACATCCAGCTACGTAGGTAAAATTGCTTACTGAAATAGTGATTCATCATAACGACTTTTCCAGTTGCTGTTGTTGGCGCAACTGTTGAATCCGAGCGCTCATGCGCTCTCGGGTGTAAAACTGGTTATTTTTCTTCAGCCCAATCGTGAGCTGTTCGATGGCGCCTTCATAGTCTCCCACCAACGCTTTCTGTTCGGCCAAGGCTTCATGCATTTCAGCTTCATATCCTGCTTTTCCCAGTGCTTCGCTAAAGTATGAATAAACTTGAAGATTTTCTGGATGACGGTGAACATGTTTGCGTAACAGGGTCGCTGCTTTATCGGGTTGGCCTGCGTCAATAGCATTACGCGCCAATAGCATAATGATCGAGTGATTAGCTGGATAGAGAGAGAGCAGGTTCTCGAGCCGTTTAATGGCTTCTTTGTGTTGGCGCTGTGCTTGTAATGACTCTATGGCTAACAGCTTGAATGTCAGGTTGTCTTTGTAGTCGTTGGTAAGACGGGAAATCACTTTGTCTGCTTGGGCGTATTGTTCATTTTTCAGTAGTGCCAGTGCGTAGCCATAAAGGCGAGAGGTATCGTCAGGGTGCTGCTGGTGCAGGTTCCGGAAAAAGTTGAGGGCTTCGTGCTTGTTCATCGAGAGCAACAGGACTCTAGCTCGCATCAGGTGGAAGTCCTGGTTTAGCGTCGGTTGGCCTTGAGGGTAGTTGGCTGCCCTGGCTCTGGCATCTGCCACACGAAGCTGGCTTACTGGGTGGGTAGATAAAAACGGAGGTGGTTTGTTCACAAACTTCTGGTCGTTGATTAGCTTTTCAAAAAACGTCGCCGCAGCATAGCTATCATAGCCAGCGCGAGCGAGGGTTTGAATGCCCACTCGGTCCGCCTCATGCTCATGGGCTCGACTGTGATTGAGCATCACCTGTGTTAATCCGGCCTGACTAGCCTGCAAGGCTGCAAGTCCCGCTTCGGGGTTTTGTGTGGCAATAGCGATAGAAGCCAACATCGCTGCGATGGATGGCAGGTTGAGTTCGCTGGCTTGCTCAATGCGTCTGGCGATATGCAATTGCGTGACATGGGCTATTTCATGGCTGATCACAGATGCCAGTTCGCTTTCATTTTGCGCCATACCAATAAGACCCGAATGAATGCCTATATAGCCACCAGGTAGCGCAAAAGCATTAATTTGCGGGTTATTTACAATGAAAAAGTCAAACTTCCGCTGGCCTGTATTTTGGTTATTGGATACGAGGTGAAAAGCTAGGTTGTCAATATATTGTTCAAGCAACGGATCGTAGAGCAGGGGCGTTTGACGACGCAATTGGCGCATAATACTGTCGCCGTAGCGTTGTTCAATGTCTAACGGCAAGTTGGCTCGGGCACTATCCCCGATATCGGGCAATTTCAATGTCGATCCAAGGGTCAAGCTTGATACCGTCAGGCCGACAGTCATTAAAAAAATAAAATAGCTAAAACGCAATGCTCTTTCCTTTTGGCTGCTGCTTTACACATATTGGTGAGTGTAAGTCACTCGATCATTGGAGGATAGGTGTATTTTTGTACCAAGTGTGATAAAAGAGACCGGATGTAAAACGGAACGTTCGAAAAAACGGCAAATTTCTTGATGGCTGAACCTAAATATATTGATTTTAAAGGGCTCTCATGTCCTCTCCCACTGCTAAAATTAAAGTTGGCGATGAAAGAGCAGGACTATAGCGGAAGCTGGGTGATTGAAGCTACCGATGTAGGAGCTACACGGGATATTCCCGCGTATATCAGTAGCTTGGGAGGCGATGTTGTTGTTGATACACTAGGCAATGGCGAATCCCGGTTTTATCGCTTAACTATTTCGTGTAAAGCGTAATCAATAGTGGGTGCAGAGCGTAACAAAAATTTCCCACTAAGCTTATTTTTATCTGGTAATATAAGAATAATTTATCTATCGTTAGCTGGTTAATGAAAGAACAATTAGGAAAGAAAAATGGCAGACAGACGTTTACAGGTTTTCCATGCTGTTGCACAACAGTTAAGCTTTACCAAAGCTGCGGATATGTTACATATGACCCAACCCGCAGTGACATTTCAAGTGCGGCAGTTAGAGGAACATTTCGGGGCGCGGCTGTTTGACCGAACGCATAATAAGATTCGACTAACCGAAGCAGGTAATCGCGCTTATCAATATGCAGAGCGCATTTTTGGACTTTATGAAGAAATGGAGTCCGCGGTCAGAGAGTTGACCGGCGAAGTCAGTGGTATCTTAAAAATCGGTGCCAGCACGACATTAGCTGAATACTTCCTTCCCACTATTCTCGGGCGATTTAAAAAGTCCTTCCCTGAAGTCCAGATCCGCTTAAAAGAGTCCAACACCGATGGTGTTGCTAACCTGGTCGACACCAATATTGTCGATTTAGGAATCGTCGAAGCCTATATCGATAGCAAAAACTACATGATCCAAAAATGTGGTGAGCAGGAAATGGTTCTTGCTGTAGCGCCCAGCCATCCTTTGGCGAAACGCGAATCGGTTAAAGCCGAAGATTTGGGTGAACATCCTTGGATTTGCCGAGAAGAAGGCTCCGCGACGCGTCAAATCTTATTAGACTTTCTTGAACGCCATAACATGACCTATGGCGAGCTGGATGTGGTCATGGAGCTGGGAAGCCCCGAGTCAATTAAAGGCGCGATTGCTGCCGGACTAGGCATGTCGATTATGACTTATGGCACGGTGAAGAAAGAACTGAAACTCGGAACGCTTGCTGCTATCCGCCTCGACCCATCACTGCGCCGACCATTCTACTTTATTCATAAACGTCAAAAATATCAGTTGCGGGCGATGGATGAACTGATTAACTTTATCTATCAGTATTTCAATGAGCATGAGTTGCCCAACCGCTAATCTATGATAGATATTTTTGCAAAGTGGTGGAAACGCCACTTGTCAGATCCCGAAGCTATTTCCCTACTGGTTATTTTAATCGTTGGCTTTGGGGTCATTTATCTTTTCGGTGACATTCTTGCCCCCATTCTTGCTGCTATTGTTATCGCCTATTTGCTTAGCTGGCCTGTTGCTGCGCTAAAAAAACGCTTTCGTTTACCAGAAAACCTGTGTGTCAGTCTCGTTTCTTTGGGGTTTTTCGCTGTTTTGATTCTAGGGACGATCGGAACGGCACCTATGATCTGGAATCAGTTAACCACGCTAATCAATCAGGAAGTACCGCAAATGATTACTACAGCGCGGGACGGCCTTATGGTTTTGCCAGAAAAATACCCTCAGGTGGTATCTGGTGAACAAGTCAATAAAATCACCAGCTTGATTCGGCTCAAAATGACCGAATATGGGCAAACGGTGATATCTGCTTCGCTCACGTCTTTTGTTTCTCTGGCCAAATTAGCGGTTTACCTTGTGTTGGTGCCGTTTTTGGTTTTCTTTATGTTGAAAGATCGGCGTCAACTGGGCGCTTGGTTGGCGTCAACATTGCCGGAAGAGCGCATTTTGGCCACCAAAGTCTGGTTGGAAATGGATGAGCAAATTGGTAATTATGTGAGAGGCAAAGTTGTTGAAATTATCATTGTTGGTGCCAGCAGCTTTATCGTGTTTACTTTGCTTGGACTTAATTATGGGCTGTTGCTATCGGTATTGATTGGATTATCGGTACTGATTCCATACATTGGTGCGGCTCTTGTTACTATTCCTGTTGCGGTCATCGGCTATTTCCAGTTTGGTTGGAATGCCGATTTTGGCTACCTGATGCTGGCGTATACCATTATTCAGGCTCTTGATGGCAATGTTTTGGTGCCTTTGTTGTTTTCTGAAACAGTCAACCTGCATCCGGTCGCGATTATTGTAGCAGTGCTGTTTTTCGGAGGGTTGTGGGGGTTTTGGGGGGTGTTCTTCGCTATTCCTTTGGCAACGCTGGTTAAAGCGGTCTACAACATTTGGCCAAGTCAAAAAAGCCTGTCAGCCGACGCTGACTTTTAAATGCTTCGTCTGTAAAGTGCTTAATCTAATTTGCCGTCGCGCGACGCCTTGTTAACAAGGCGTCG
>DFOV01000342.1:0-1126 GCA_002376965.1 Gammaproteobacteria bacterium UBA3532 | reverse complement strand
GGCTCTTGATGGCAATGTTTTGGTACCCTTACTGTTTTCTGAAACAGTCAACCTGCATCCGGTGGCTATTATCGTAGCAGTGCTGTTTTTCGGAGGGCTGTGGGGCTTTTGGGGAGTATTCTTCGCTATTCCTTTAGCGACGCTGGTTAAAGCGGTCTATAATATTTGGCCAAGTCAAAAAAGCCTGTCAGCCGACGCTGACTTTTAAATGCTGATCTAATAGCTGTTTGGCGACGCCTTATAGCGAGGCGCCGCCAATTGCGCTTAGAGTGCTTTAACTGCCTCTAATACCTCATCAACGTGACCCTTCACTTTGACTTTACGCCACTCTTTAACCAGGGTTCCTGATTTGTCGATTAGAAAAGTGCTGCGTTCAATGCCCATGACTTTTTTACCGTACATATTTTTTTCTTTAATGACATCAAAGGCCTGACATAACACCTCGTCTTTGTCTGATAATAGATCGAAGTTGAAACACTGGCGGCCCTTGAAGTTTTCGTGAGATTTGAGCCCATCTCTTGATACACCAAGAATGACAGTATCCGCTTCATCGAATGAAGCCTTGGCATCTCGAAAGTCCTGACCTTCGGTTGTACAGCCCGGCGTGCTGTCTTTGGGGTAAAAGTATAAGACGACGTTTTTTTCGCCTTTATACTGGGCTAGAGAAATTTCTTGTTCACCGGTGGCGGCGACGGTAAATTCTGGCGCTGGTTGACCGACAAGTGGTGCTGTCATGCTATCTCCTTAAATTGGTAGTCAGTAATTTGGGTCTAAGTGTAGCAGTCTCGTATCAGATAAGTATCACTTATCTGATACGAACAATGTTGCATCCAGGTTCAGTTGATCGCAGTGTTCGACAAAAGTTTCGCGCAGTTGCTCAATATCAACCTCCACACCGAGCGTTGCTTGCAACCCCACCGTTATCATCGGACTGCCAGTGTGGGCGGCTTTTGAGGTATGTGTTTCCATTGACGCGATGTTGATTTGTCTAGTAGAAAAAAAGCGCGCGATGTCGCTGATAATACCTGGATGATCCAACCCAGTAACGGTAATCACTGCTTTACGTTGACGAGACTCAACGCCGTCGCGGGTGGTAATTTTGCTATGAATATGAATGCCTTTGGGT
>DFOV01000369.1 GCA_002376965.1 Gammaproteobacteria bacterium UBA3532 | reverse complement strand
GTGGTTTCCTAGCCACGAAGAAAAGCCTGTAACACCAGCCACTTGCAGGTGATCCCAATAGACATAGGGTTCGCCTAACCAAATACCCAACTCCGTTTCGCCGAAAATAGGTTCCCAGTCAGTGCCGCGTACCGACCAGCTCTCAACCGGCCCCGATGGCAAAAACTGACTGGAGTCACGAATAGCAAATTGCCCTGATGGATCGAAGCCATAATCCCAATAGGTTCGGGCGTAGTAGGGTGCGGTGAGGTGGAGATAGGTGATGGGTTCGTAGCCCCATGACCAAAAGTCATCGCGAGCAATTAATTGTTCGTTGGAGGTGGCGCCATTAGGGTCGAAAACCAAATCCCCGGCATTTCGGCCATAGAGGAAGGCTTCGCCGTCATAAAATCGCACCACAGTGGCGTGGGCGTGAATAGGTTGGCCAGGAAAACAGGTATCACAAGTCAATGAGCGGATCATCGTAGGGTTGGTTAAATCGCTCAAATCCCAAGCGGTATCCTCGTATCGCACTTCGGGTAAATTGGTTGCGCTGCTACCGGGGCCTTCGGGAAGATTGATTAGCACTGGGCCAATCGGAAACAAGTCGGCAGTGCGTCCAAACTCGACGCCTCGCTTAACTACAAAGTCGCCTTGGTTGCCGTAGTCGCGATTTTCTGGATAGTCCGCACCAAGAAGAGGAAGCGGTGCAAGCGCACAAAAGAAAAGAGAAACGAAAGAGCGCTTTGTTATTTTTTTCATAGTTCCAACCAATGACTGTCGCAAGGATGATGGCTATCAAGCTAAGCGCTTGTCCGAAAGTAATAAACCGGTATTTGACTATTCGTGCAGACTCATCAGATAAACGGTTTGTTGAAAAAATGTTCAACATCAATGAGAGTGGTCGAAAAGTGTGCTAAACCTAAAGAGGTAAAGTATACAAAAGCAAGACGGGGAGTCCCGCCAGCCGACCAATATGGAGGCAGCCGTGAATACATCTGCAAAGGTTTTAAACACCAACCGAGTCATGATGGATGGGAACGAGGCGGCTGCCTATGTTGCTCATCTGTTAAATGAAGTCATTGCCATTTACCCGATCACTCCTGCTTCGCCCATGGGCGAACATGCAGACGACTGGAGCGCCGCTGGCCAACCTAACCTTTGGGGACAGGTTCCTGATGTTATCGAAATGCAGAGCGAAGCTGGTGCCGCAGGAGCCATTCATGGCGCGCTGCAGGCTGGAGCGCTGACCACCAGCTTTACCGCATCGCAAGGCTTGCTGTTAATGATCCCAAACATGTACAAAATTGCGGGTGAGTTATCATCGATGGTGTTGCATGTTGCAGCTCGTTCAATCGCTGCCCAGGCGCTCTCTATTTTTGGCGATCACAGTGATGTGATGGCAACGCGAGGCACGGGTTTTGCGCTACTCGCTGCAAACAGTGTCCAAGAGGCACAAGATTTTGCCTGCATCGCGCAAATGGCAACCCTTGACGGGCGCATCCCTGTTTTACATTTTTTTGATGGTTTCCGCACCTCTCACGAAATCAATCAAATTGAGCCGTTAAGTAAAGAGGAGCTGCAACAGCTCATTGATGAGCAGTGGATTGAGGCCCACCGAAAGCGCGCACTGTCGCCAGAACACCCTGTCATTCGTGGTACGTCACAAAATCCCGATGTCTATTTTCAGGCTCGAGAGACAGTCAATCCCTACTACGCCGCATTTTCTGGTATTACCCAGCAGGCCATGAACCGCTTTGCCAAAGTAACAGGGCGTCAGTATCAGACTATGGAATATATCGGGGCTGCTGATGCATCCCGAGTAGTCATCATTATGGGGTCGGGTGCCGAAACTGCCGAGGAAACGGTCGAACATTTAAATGTGCATGGCGAGCGTGTTGGTTTGCTTAAAGTTCGTTTATACCGCCCATGGGATAGCAACGCATTGCTGGAAGCCCTGCCTGACAGTTGTCAGAGCATTGCAGTGCTCGATCGATGTAAAGAACCGGGCAGTGATGGTGAGCCGCTGTATAAAGATGTATCAACTACTCTCGCTCAAGCAGGTAAGCGCATTAAAGTGATTGGCGGGCGCTATGGCCTATCCAGCAAAGAATTTACACCAGGTATGGTGCGCGCCATATTTGATGAACTGGCACGTCCCAATCCCCAACACCCATTTACCATAGGCATTTATGACGATGTCAGTCATTTCAGCTTGAAGTGGGATGAACAAGCGACAAATGATGCGTTAAGCTCAAGTTTTCAGGCCGTGTTTTATGGTCTGGGGTCGGATGGTACGGTGAGTGCCAACAAAGCCTCGATCAAGATTATTGGTCAACTGCCTGATCATTATGCCCAGGGCTATTTTGTTTATGATTCGAAAAAGTCGGGCGCTGTCACTATATCTCATCTGCGATTCGGGCCAGAACCTATTCGTGCAACCTATCTGATAGGCGACAATTGCGCTCAGTTTGTCGCCTGCCACCAGCCGGTGTTTCTAGAACGCTATGACATGCTAAGGCACGCCGCAAAAGGGGCAACTTTTTTGCTCAACACCCCAGAAAGCCCGGAAAGCGTTTGGTCTACTTTACCGAAAAAAGTGCAACGGGCATTAGTTGAAAAAGAGATGAGCTTTTTCATTGTTGATGCCTATGGTATTGCCGCCGATCTTGGATTAGGCAAACGCATCAATACGATCATGCAAACCTGTTTCTTTGCCACAACGGATGTCATGCAGGCCGACCAAGCGATTCAACAAGTCAAACAGGCGGTTGAAAAAGCATACGGTAAAAAAAGTCGTCAAGTGGTGAGAATCAATCACCAGGCAATCGATCAAGCGCGCAATCATTTGTATCGTGTGGCGATCCCTAGTCAGGTAGGTGCTGTTGCAGGACCCGTCGAACAAGTTTCCGGCGATAGTTTCGTCGACAAAGTAACGCGTCCCATGCTTCGGGGGCAGGGCGATCGCATTCCTGTTAGTTTGCTCCCCGCAGATGGCGCATTTCCGGTGGGTACTGCCGCGATAGAGAAGAGAAACCTCGCGCTGGAAATACCCATATGGGAGCCAGATCTGTGTACCCACTGTGGAAAGTGTGTATTTGTTTGTCCGCACAGCGCGATTCGCAGCAAAGCCTTCCAAGGCGAAGCGGCAAACGATGCGCCCGACGGTTTTTTGCATGTGCCAATAAAAGGGAAAGACTATGCAGATGGCTTGCATATCAGCTATCAGGTCGCGCCTGAAGATTGCACTGGTTGTAGTCTATGCGTTGATATCTGCCCGATCCGCGACAAAAGCAATGTTAGCCGCAAAGCGCTTAATATGCATCCGCAACCGCCATTGCGTGAGCAAGAAAAAGCGCATTGGGACTACTTTCTCCAGCTACCCGACGACGTTGGCGAGGATAAAAAGCGTTCTACCATGAAAGGCTCAATGCTTAGCGAGCCGCTGTTTGAGTTCTCGGGTGCATGCGTGGGGTGTGGTGAAACGCCCTATGTTCGACTTGCCAGCCAACTGTTTGGTGATCGCATGTTGGTCGCCAATGCTACGGGCTGTTCGTCAATCTACGGCGGCAACTTGCCCACAACGCCTTGGACAAAAAACCAAGAGGGCCGCGGCCCAGCCTGGAATAACAGTTTGTTTGAGGACAATGCCGAGTTTGGGTTGGGTATGCGTATTGCCATCGATCAGCAAAAGGCGACCGCAATCAACCTGCTACACCAACTCCAACCTGAACTGGAGCAGGATCTGGTCAACACCATTATTCAAGCACCGCAATCAAACGAAGCAGAAATCTATGAACAGCGCCAACGCATTAGCGAAATGCGAGCACATCTTAAAAAACTGGATAGCCCGCTTGCAGCTCGTTTAATCACCGTGCTGGAAAACCTGTGCCATAAAAGCGTTTGGATTATTGGCGGAGATGGCTGGGCCTATGATATTGGTTATGGCGGGGTAGACCATGTGCTGGCATCGGGGCGCAATGTCAATATCCTGGTGTTAGATACCGAAGTCTATTCCAATACTGGCGGCCAAACGTCTAAGGCTACGCCGCGAGGTGCAGTGGCCAAGTTCTCTGCAGCAGGTAAAAGCGCTGCCAAGAAAGA
>DFOV01000160.1:2031-3416 GCA_002376965.1 Gammaproteobacteria bacterium UBA3532 | reverse complement strand
TTTTTATGCCGGGTTCCAGGATAAAGCCGATCGGGTTAAAAATGATTTTATCTCCTTTTTGATTGAGGCAAAATGTACCGATAAAACTGTGGCAGGTTATGGCGCTGCAGCCAAAGGCAACACGTTGATGAATTATGCAGGCGTTCGTCAGGATTTGCTGAGTTATGTAGTGGACCTTAATCCAGCCAAGCAGGATAAGTTCTTGCCTGGTAGTCGAATACCCATCGTTGGAGAAAAGTATATTAGAAAAACCCAGCCAGACTATGTGGTGATTTTTCCCTGGAACTTGCGTTCAGAGGTTGTTGAGCAATTATCCTATATTCGTGAATGGGGAGCTAAATTTGTTGTCGCAGTGCCTGAATTAGAGGTGCTATGACTAGTATTGACCTGGAGGTGGTTTCGGGTAGTTCATCCGCTAAGCGCGTTTTAGTGACTGGTGCAACAGGATTTATTGGTCAGCATTGCTTGCATTATCTAGTGAATGAAGGATTTGAGGTTCATGCCATGTCTCGATCAAGGCATAAAACAGGAGTCGATGACGATGGTGTTCATTGGTATTTGACTGATTTATTCAATAGCGGTTCTCAAGAAACTATTGTAAATGAAGTGCGGCCAACACACCTATTGCACTTTGCATGGTATGCAGAACCTGGTCATTTCTGGACAGCAGCTGAAAATCTTCAATGCGTGAGTGCGAGCCTTGCGCTGCTACAGGCGTTTGGCGAGCAAGGAGGTGAGCGCGTAGTGATGGCCGGAACCTGTGCTGAATATGATTGGGGTCAAGGTTTGTGTTTAGAGAGCGTTACTCCGCGGAAGCCGAGTACGGTTTATGGAACGTGTAAAAATGCTTTACAGGAAATATTGTCGATATACTCTAATCAATTTGGATTAAGCAGTGCATGGGGAAGGATATTTTTTCTTTATGGTCCGAAGGAACATCCGTCAAGGCTAGTATCGTCTGTTATTCAATCAATCTTGCGAGGTGAGACTGCTCGGTGTTCCAGTGGTGAGCAAGTGAGAGATTTTATGTATGTTACTGATGTGGCCTCAGCCTTTGTAGCTTTACTTAATTCAGACATACAGGGTCCGGTTAATATCGCGTCAGGCGAAGCTATCACTCTTAAGGATGTGGTAGAAAGAATTGCTACTAAGTTGGGTCGCCCGGAATTATTAAAGTTGGGGGCTCGTTCCACCAATCTCCAGGATCCTCCATTATTGCTGGCTGACATCAGTCGTTTAAAAGACGAGTTAGGTTGGCAGCCCAGTTTTGATATTGATCGCGGACTGGATGAAACAATTGCCTGGTGGAAGGAGGAGCTCAAATGGTCCTAATAATTAGGAATCAAGGGCTTTTCATGTGTCCACGCTAAAACGTAACATATTTT
>DFOV01000160.1:0-1664 GCA_002376965.1 Gammaproteobacteria bacterium UBA3532 | reverse complement strand
GATAAACTTGCTTGGAGTAGAGGCATTTGGGCTGATAGTTAAGTGGGGTATAGAAGGTGCAGCGGTTGCGTACATGGGGTTGGGGTATTTTACTTTAGGTGCGGCGGTTCGTTCAGATATTACCCGCATAATTCAACGTATAATGCAAAGAGAAGAAGCTATATTATGATACAAACTAAGCATACTCCTGGTTGCCAAGGAAGCGAGATTGACTGGATGCAGGCAACTGATTTAAATGACCGTATTGATGCAAAAGAATTTCGGTATTTGCATTGTGCACACTGTGGACTGATCAGGCTTGAAAACGTTCCAGACAATATGGGCGATTATTATCCTTCAGATTATTATGCCATACCTACGATTGAGCAGCTTGCAATCATTGCAAAAGCCAATCCTTTCAAAATAGATACGATTCAACGCTATAAAACACAGGGGTCATTACTGGAAATTGGCCCTGCTTACGGAGTGTTTTCTTTCCAGGCCAAGCAAGCTGGGTTCGAAGTGGATGTGATCGAGATGGATGAGCGATGCTGTAACTATTTAAGCCAGGTTGTGGGGGTAAATGTGACCTGTAGCGACTCACCCCATGACGCAATGTCCACCCTTCGCTCTCATGATGTGATTGCGCTCTGGCATGTTATCGAGCATCTACCGAACCCTTGGGCGTTGATCTGTGCAGCTGCAGAAAACTTGAAACCCGATGGAGTTCTTGTTATGGCAGCACCCAACCCACAGGCGTGGCAGTTTCATATTATGGGTAAAGTGTGGCCTCACCTGGATGCGCCGCGTCATCTTTATTTGTTGCCTGCTGAGGCGCTAACAGAATATGCAAAGACTTTAGGTTTGGAGCGAATTCATTTTTCAACTACTGATAGCGATGCAAAGCAGTGGAACCGATTTGGGTGGTGTCGCTTGCTGATGAATCGTGTTCGTGGGAAATGGATTTCGAGGTTGGCTTTTGTGCTGGGTGCGGTTCTTAGTGTTTTTATGGCTCCTTTTGAGTCCAGCGACCCTAAAGGCAGTGCTTATACCCTCGTTTTTCGTAAAATTAATCAAACGCCGGTGAGTAAATAAGAATTTAAGTTGTAATGTAAATGAGGAGTTTTATCTTTGGAGACTCGCATTAAACACTGCAGTTTACTTAGGCGGCTAGGTGAAGAAGCTAAATATAAAAAACTCAAATGTTATGTACTACCGGAAAATTTGAGTGAAAAATATTTTGCCGATTTGCTATCAAGATCATATGGATGCAGATGATCTATAGGGTTAAACTAACATTGTGGCTAGGCTTTTTTTTACGCCTTGTTATTGCCTTCTTAAATGGTTTTGTTGGGCCGACTTATGGCTCCTCTGATGATGCCCTTGGGTTTCATTTGATGGCTGTTGAGCATTCCCAAAATCTTGTGTTCGACGTGTTTGTATTAACCTATATATATTCGTATATTTTGGGTATTTTCTATTTCATTACAACGGATTCCCTGTTTTTGGGAAGCGCTTTATCTGCTTTAGGGTGGCTTGCATCCGCATTTATTCTCCTACGGATTATGAGGATCTTATCATTTAAGATGTCGAACCAATGGAGGGTTATGCTTATTTATGCTTTGATACCTACTTCATTAATGTATACCAGCGTTACCCTACGTGAGCCATTTCAACTGCTTTTT
>DFOV01000227.1 GCA_002376965.1 Gammaproteobacteria bacterium UBA3532 | reverse complement strand
AAATCCGCCCAGCTTAGTTTGTTTCCATATTTCTTTTTGATTGGCCACAAAAGGCGGCGGGCTTTATCCAGGTTGGCATTATCCGGCCATGAATTGAGTGGTGCAAAGCGCTGGCTGCCGGTTCCGGCACCTCCGCGCCCGTCAGAAATTCGATAAGTCCCAGCGGCATGCCAGGTCATGCGGATCATCAAGCCGCCGTAGTGTCCCCAGTCTGCGGGCCACCAGTCTTGCGAGTCGGTCATTAAGTCGATGAGATCTTTTTTAAGGGCGGCAAAGTCGAGCTTTTTGACTTCTTCGCGATAGTCAAAGTGGTTGCCCATTGGGTTGGTCTTCGAATCGTGTTGATGCAGAATGTCTAAATTTAGATTTTTCGGCCACCAATCGACATTGGACATATTGCTTTCTGTGGCACCACCGTGCATCACAGGGCATTTACCTTCAGACATAACGTTCTCCTTGGCAATTAGGGTAGTGGGTTGAGATAGCGCTTGTATTGGCGCATGTGAATAGATCTCTGAGTATAGTCAACAGGTGAAGTTCCGTTTAAATTTCTTCCGTTATTTGCTTTTGGACTATGCTTAAAAGGGATGTTTTCGATTGAGAGGTTGAGCATGCAATTTTGGTCGCGTTTGAGTATTCGAAATAAGCTGATAGGGGCCATTGGCGGATCGCTGATTATCACGATTGTGCTTTCGACCGTTTTCAGCAATGTGTTTATGCGGACGGAGGCTATTAATCGGATCACCGAAAATGAACTACCGCATATTCTGTCTGATCTGGCTGCTCAAATTGGGTTGGAAATTGCTATTCCGATGAACATCGCCAGCAACATGGCTAACAACACCTTTGTTGCTGATTGGTTGGATGAGGGGGAGCCAGAGTCGGAGCGAGAGAATATTCGTCGTTATCTGGACCAGGTGAAACAACGCTACTCTGCTGAAACGTCATTTCTGGTGTCAGCAAAAACTGGTAATTACTACACCCAGGATGGCTTGGTGCGCACTCTATCTCAGTCTAACCCTGAAGATGGCTGGTTTTATGGATTTCTAGCATCAGGTAAACCGTTCGCTCTTGATTTGGATATTGATAGTTCGAGTGGCGTTTTCACCCTATTCATTAACAACCTGACCATGAATAAACAGGCGGTAACCGGGATTGGTTTACGCGTTAATCAGCTTGCCGAACTGATCCGCGACTTTCAAGTCGGGGAGCAGGGAGTTGTTTATTTAATTGATGCCGCAGGTGGGATTCGCGTGCACCCAGATGCAAACTATATAGGCTCTCATAGTCTGGAGCGTTTAGGCTATCAAGCGGATGAAATCAGCGATTTACTAAACAAGGAAAAGCTCAATGTGGTGAAACAAGCTGATAAAAAGCTGGTTGTCGCTACCCATTATATTCCTTTGCTCGACTGGTTTTTGGTGGCGGAGATCCCTAATAACGAAATCTATGGTGGTGTGCAGGCAACGACTCAAAAGGTTATTCTTATTAATGTTTTGCTAGCTCTGGTTCTTATCGCGGTTGCTGTATTGTTAGCAGGGAGAATCGCAGTGCCGATTGTCAAAACGGCGGCGATGTTAGATGCGATTTCTCGGGGCGAGGCGGATCTTACCAAACAGCTAAAAGTGTCGTCCCAAGATGAAATTGGGATGTTGGCTGAGGCATTTAACCGCTTTGTCGAGAAGATGCGTCAACTGATGGTTCAGCTCAACGATACCGCTCATTTGGTCGAAAACTCAGCTTCGCAGATGAGTGCCTTATCAGAACAAACCAAAACAGACAGCATTTCGCAGCAGCAAAGTGTTGAACTGGTTGCAACTGCAACAACCCAAATGGGAGCAACGGTCAATGAAATCGCTAACAATGCGTCAGACACTGCAGAGTCGAGCAGCAAAGCGGCAGATGACGCCTCTCAGTCCTATCGTGAAGTTGAAAATACGGTATCACAAATCACCACTCTCAATGATGATATCCTTAAAGCCTCTGAAGTCATTGAGCGGCTGGCGGCAGACATAGGTCAGATCAGCTCGGTACTGACGGTAATTTCCAATATTTCGGAACAAACTAACCTGCTGGCATTGAATGCGGCGATAGAAGCTGCGCGTGCGGGCGAGCAAGGGCGTGGGTTCGCGGTCGTGGCCGATGAAGTTAGAACACTGGCCAGCCGAACTCAGGATTCTACGCAAGAAGTCAACACCATGATCGCGACGTTGAAACAAGGTGCTTCGGATGCGGTAAATGCGATGGCAATTGGGATGGAACGGGCTGAAAAGGCAGTCGCGGGGGCTGAATTGGCAGGGAGTTCGATTTCCAGTATCACCTCATCGATACAGCATATATCGGACATGTCGACCATGGTTGCAACAGCAACAGAAGAGCAAAGCACCGTCGTTGACGACCTAAATCGTCATATTACCGCGATTAATGATATCAGTAAGCGCACGGCAGATGCGTCGATTGAGGCGGTTCAAGCCTGTGACCAGCTATATGCGAGTGCTAGTGAATTAACCGCGCTGGTCGAGCGCTTTCGAGTTTAGCAGAGTTGACAATGGGATAGATGTTGCTAATGCTTAGGCACTGGAACGATAGAAGGGCGGTATTACTAAAAAGGGGAGGGGGAAGTTTATGATAAGTAAAATAAAGTTTGGTTCTGTGGTATCACTATGTTTGCTCGGGGTAAGTGCCCCAGCTTCAGCAGAGTGGGTCGATTGGCAACATGCTGCATCTTTACGTGTTGAGCACAACGACAATCTAAATCAGGCCGTTTTCTCAGAAGATGAGCTATCCGATAGTTTCGCGCGCGCCGATGTTGAAATCGGGCGGCTATATCAATTGGGCGGTCGCTTCTCAAACAGTCGTATTAAGTTTGGGCTTGGAGTTGGCGGTGAGATCTACAATCACTATGACGAAATGAACAAGGTATCTGTCACGCCATCGCTGGTTTATTTTCACAAGTTTGGCCTGGGACATACAGTGCCTAAGCTACGGCTGGAATGGCAGAGCGAGCGTGAAAAAGTTGACGACGAGCAGCGTGAACGTTGGCTGCATCGGCTTGATGCATCGGTCAACAAGCCATTTAATCATCGATTTGATGTCAGCGTCGGCTTGGCTTATCTAAAAAGTGATGGGCGAGACTGGGACGCGGTGGTCGAGCAAGTGGATAGCGATGTGCTCGACTTTGAGCAGCTCCATCTTTATTCTAATGCGCGATTTGCGTTGTTGCCTCGTTTGATGCTAGGTGCTCAGGCACGCTATTTGGATGGGGAGTTTCACGGACAGTGCTCAGGCGATACCATTGGGATGATTATCGATGGCATTGGTGGGCCGGAAAACTTTACTGCCTTTGGTTTGGACGGTGTTTTCAATGAGGCCGATTTCGGTGAAGGTGTTCCTGGCTGTCGCTATGTATTGGATGGCGATGGTTATCAACTGGGTCTGGATCTGAATTATGCGCTCACTAAGCAGCTATCGGTTGCAGTCGGTTATAGTTACCAGAGTATTGATATCGAAGAGTGGACCTATGAGAATAATATTGGTCGCCTCAGCTTGCAGTACTTGCGCTAGGAGGGATGAGAATGAAAGCATATCGTTGGATAGCATTAAGCCTTTTAATGCAAGCAGGTGTAGCCAGTGCCGCAACTGTTACGGTTACTGTCGTTGACAGTAAAGGTGAAAAGGTCGATAACGCGGTGGTTACTGTGACTGATCCGGCTAGCCCTTCAGCTGGTAAAGTGAATGATGGCACCGTCACGCAAATTGACAAAGAATTCGTACCCTTTGTCATCGCCGTTGAGCAAGGCGCAAAAGTCAGCTTTCCCAATAAAGACAGTACTCGTCACCATGTTTATTCGTTCTCGGATGCGAAGCAGTTTGAGATCCCTCTATATTCCGGAACGCCGGGAGAGCCGGTAGCCTTTGATAAGCCTGGGGTGGTGGCATTAGGTTGTAATATTCATGACTGGATGTCATCGTATATTTACGTTAGCCCAACACCTTATTTTGGTGTTACCGACCAGCGGGGAGTTGCTACGATTAACCAGGTGCCTGCCGGAGAGTTTCAGGTAGAAGTGTGGCACCCAGAGTTAAAAGGGGATGTTGCAAGCACTCGCCAGAATCTAGGGGTGGGCGAGGATGGCAGTAGTGCATTGACGATTGAGATAAGCAAAAAGCGTTTGTGGAAATCATGGCGCTCTCCCACGGCTAATGGCGGGGGCTATCGCTGAATCTTTTTCCCTGCTTTCGGTCATTCAGAACCAAGCTAACGGTCGGTATCCTCAGCCTGTTTTTGGTCGCTGAGGCTCTGACCTTTTTGGCGGTTAATCACACCAGCAATGCTAGTGCTATGGCCAAAATCAGCGACAATTTGCAGTTAACCTCGCAAGCATTTGAGCGCCTGTTAGCCAGGCGCTATCAAACACTTCTCGAAAAGTCCGATCTGTTATCGCGAGATCATGGTTTTAAATCGGCCTATGCGCTGAATGAGCGCGCTACCCTTAACTCGGCGTTGGAAAACTATCAGCGACGTTTTGGGGCGGATGTGATGATGCTGATTTCTCTTGAAACGGAGAGGGTTCAGGCCGACACCTTGCTACCCGCCGAAACTCAAATGCCACCAGACGTGGCATTTCTATATGAAACCGCTCTAAATAGTGAGCGCGGGGTAGCCCAGGGCTTTGGCTTCGTTCATGGTAAGCCTTATCAACTGGTGATTACGCCTCTTTATATCCCCCATCCCGTAGCATTGATTGTCAGTGGGTTTGAGGTGGACACGACCTTGGCTAAAGCGCTAAAACAGGTGACCCAAGAGACGGATGTGGCGCTTTATTTTGAAAACCATCAGCAGTCGAGCCAGATGTATGCATGTACGCTAGCGCCATCGTCATGTGATGTATTGGCTGGATTGCAGTTTACAGCGGCTGCTGAAGGCGTGCAGCATCTTCCGGCAAGGTTAGACGGCGAGCAATTTATTCGTCATGTTGTTCCATTAACCATTGCCAATCGCAATGCTCAAGCGGTGCTATTGCGCTCGTTGGATCGCGAGCTCGTGTTCTATTTTCAGCTGCGAAATAATCTATTCTATATTTTTCTGGTCACGGTGGGGCTCTCTATCGTTGGCGGATCGATATTGGCGCGCAATGTTACCCAGCCGGTGCAACGGCTGGCTGCTGGTGCCGAGCGCGTGGCAGAAGGCGACTATCAAACCAAAATTGAGCTGCCACAGCGCGACGAGCTGGGACGGCTGGCAAAGACCTTTAACACCATGATGCAAGGACTGGCTGACCGAGAGCGGGTGGTCAATCTATTGGGAAAGGTTGTTTCACCGCAGATTGCCGAAGAGCTATTAAACAAACAAATAGAGCTGGGGGGAGAGGAGCGCGAGGCAACGATCTTGTTTTCTGATGTGCGCAGTTTTACGACCTTGTGCGAGTCGCTCAGCCCGAAAACGGTGATCGACATGCTCAATCATTATCTGACGGCGATGAACCAGATCATTGAAGGTCGAAACGGGGTGGTTGATAAGTATATTGGGGATGCCATTATGGCTATCTATGGTACGCCTTTAGCTAGCCCGCGTTGTGCTCATGACGCCATCGGGGCAGCCCTGGCCATGGTAAAAGCATTGGATAGGGTGAATGATGAATTTACCGAGAAAGGCTGGCCAGCTTTCGCTATTGGCGTAGGCATTAATACCGGGGTAGTGGTTGCAGGTAACATGGGTTCGATGACACGACTTAACTACACAGTAATCGGTGATGCCGTCAATCTGGCATCGCGTTTGGAGGGGTTGTGTAAAGCCTATGCCGTTCCAATCGTTGTTAGTGAGTTTTCTCAGCAGCAAGCGCCAGAATATGTTTACCAGTGTTTGGATAAAGTGCGGGTGAAAGGTAAGCAGAAACCTGTGACGATCTATTATCCGTTGGGGCTACAAGACGATGTTGCCCCTGAGGTACAGCAGGGGCTGGCCGCGTACCATACTGCTTTGGAAGCCTACTGGGCTAGAGATTGGGAAAATGCCCATGGCGTTCTCCAACACTTAAACGACCAAGCTCCCCACCCGCTTTATCAGAAATACCTTGAACGCATTGAGATCTTTTCTCAAACCCCACCGCCAGATGATTGGGATGGGGCATTTACGTTTACGTCGAAGTAACCTAAAACTTCACTGTCCGACTGTTGGACAGGTTATGTAATACCTGGTGGTAGTTGCTGTGTACCTCATCGCGAAAAGCGCCTAAATGGTCACCATCAAACGCATAGTGCTCAATTGAATAGCCTGCTTTTTTAAGGTGATCAGTGGCCGCTTTTCCTTGGCCATAACTAACAACACGATCTTTTGTTCCATGCAGGCTAACCACTTTTAATTCACTGTCTGTGGTGTCGGCTTCTATGGCTTGTGGCAAACCTCCCGAGACCGGTACGATTGCTGAAAACTGGTATCCATGTTTGGCTGCCAGATAATAGGCCATGTAACCTCCGCCTGAAAACCCGGTTAGCACAGGCTCTTTTGGGTGATCGTATTTTTGAGTGATTTTATGGATCGCTCCCGCCAATGCGGAACCGTAATGGCGTAGCCCTTCGTCGTTGGTTGGCCAGGCATCGCCTGTGCCCATAGCAACAGGCCCGCTGATAACAACGACGCGTGCTGAGCCTGGGTAGTCGTGCAACATGGTATCAAAAAAGTGGCTGGCGGTATCGCCATTGCCATGTAAGGCTATCAATAGGGGAGAGGCATTGGCTTCGCCTTCGTTACCAACAACCTCGGTGATATAGCTAAAGCTGATGTCAGTGCTGGGGTCGGTGGCTGTATTCGGGGAGAAATACCAATAAAGGCCACCAACAAGGGAAAGGACAATAAGTAGAGAACGCACGTTAATTTCCTCAAAAGACATATTATGTCTAGACA
>DFOV01000042.1:2496-2975 GCA_002376965.1 Gammaproteobacteria bacterium UBA3532 | reverse complement strand
TGCTCGGTCGTTCACTTTCAGATGCGCAGGGATTTGAAGTGATCGGGTTTGGTGATTTTGGATTATATGGAAATAAAAATCTTGTGCTAATTGGCCTGGATAAAGCTCAAGCGCTTTTTGCTAAAGATGCGGGTGTGGACCTGCAATTAAGGCTTCGAGTAAGCGATATATTTAATGCGGAGTTGATTGCTAAAGAATTGTTTGGGGAGATGGAGGGAATTGATATTCAACCTTGGAATGAAACGCAAGCGAACCTCTTTAACGCGCTTAACATGGAAAAAATATTAACCAGCTTTATGCTGTCGATGATAGTCATAATTGGTGCGGTGAACATTATCTCAACTCTTGTTATGGTGGTTTCCGATAAGGGGTCTGATATCGCTATATTGAGAACCATGGGGGCAAGTCGGTTGGCAATCATGACAATATTTGTAGTTCAAGGGCTCATTGTTGGGATAGTGGGTACGGTGGTGGGTGCT
>DFOV01000042.1:0-2103 GCA_002376965.1 Gammaproteobacteria bacterium UBA3532 | reverse complement strand
GGTATTTACCGACGCCAACGTGTATTTGGTTTCTCATTTGCAAACTCAGATTAATATCGGGGAAGTGATCCTTGTCTGCATGGCGGCTTTGTTAATTAGTTTTTTGGCAACACTTTATCCCGCGTTCCGGGCTAGCAAGATTCATCCTGCAGAGGTTCTCCGGTATGAGTAATGCCCGCATAAACAAGCATTTCCTCATCAATACGCTATTCAAGGGTTATTGCTATGAATAGTGCACTCCCAGTTATTAGTTGCAAGCATCTCCAAAAGACTTACTCAGAAGGTGCGCAAGCTGTACAGGTATTGCGGGACGTAAATATGGAAATTACTAGCGCGGATCGGATTGCCATTGTGGGGAGCTCAGGGTCAGGGAAGACTACTTTATTAAACCTGCTGGGCGGGCTTGATCTTCCTACTGGTGGCAGCGTACATATGGCTGGTAAAAATATAGCATTAGTCAGTGAAACAGAGCGTGGCCACCTGCGTAACAAGTACTTGGGTTTTGTGTATCAGTTCCATCACTTGCTGAGTGAATTCACGGCGCTTGAAAACGTATGTATGCCGTTATTGATTGCTGGAGTTGGAATACAAACTGCCAAAGAACGGGCGGAGAATATACTTTTGCGAGTGGCTCTAGGGGAGCGGTTGTCACATAAGCCAGCAGAACTTTCTGGTGGTGAACGGCAACGGGTAGCGATAGCGAGGGCTTTGGTAGCAAACCCGCGTTGTGTTTTACTAGACGAACCCACAGGAAATTTGGATCGTCATACGGCGAAAGAAATTCAGCAGTTAATGGCTGAGTTGAATGAAACTCTTTCTATTAGTTTTGTTGTTGTTACCCATGATGAGCGTTTGGCGAACTCCATGGACCGTAAACTGTTATTGAAAGATGGAACACTTCATGAATGACAAACACATTGCCATTCCACGTTTCATAGCTGCTCGGTATGTAAGCGTAAGCAGACGCAATCAAATGGTTTCATTTATGTCCGGGATTTCTATTTTTGGTATTGCGTTTGGTATCGCCATACTAATAACGGTTCTCTCCGTGATGAACGGCTTCGATCGTGAGATACGTGACAACGTGCTTGGTATTGTCCCTCATCTCACAATTCATACGGAAGAAAATTTAAGCGCCGAGGACTGGCAAATAGTTGAAAAAGCAGCTAACGAACATCCTATGGTAATCGCTACAGCTCCAGTTGTTGAGGTTATGGGAGTTATTGCTAATGCAGTGGGCAACAAGGGTGTGCTGGTAAATGGAATTGATCTGGATAAAGAAGCATCGGTCTCAATTATAGATAGTTTCTTCGTGGCAGGCAGTTTAGAAGATTTGCGCGATTCTCGCTGGGGCTTGATCCTAGGGCAAACACTAGCCAATAGACTTGCGGTTAATGTAGGTGACAGGGTTGATCTTTTTTCACCAACAATTTCAATTAACCCTATCATACCATTGGCAACGTTTCGAAGTTTTGAAATTGTGGGTGTTTTTAAGGTAGGCACTCAGGATTTAGATAACGATTTTGTCATGATAAATATTGACGCAGCAAACGCGTTGTTCCGCCTACGAACATCTTATAACGGATTACGAATACGTATAACTGATGTGCTCGAGGCTAATCGAGTTCAACCGGAGCTAAAGGAGAGTCTTCCAGATGGGGTCGATGTATCGAGTTGGACAACCCAATTTGGAGCTATTTATGACAACATTCAGTTTTCACGAACAATTATTGGATTTATGCTTTGGTTACTTGTGGGTGTTGCGGCATTTAATCTAATTGTGAGCTTGCTAATGATTGTGAGAGATAAACGGGGTGATATTGCCATATTACGCACGATGGGCGCGAGCCAGCAAACTGTTAATAGAATATTCATGTGGCAAGGTTGTCTGATAGGTACGATCGGCATTGTGATAGGGGTGTTGCTAGGTATAATTGGGTCACTGCAAGTCGCCAATTTGGTAGGATTGATTGAACAAATTTTCTCGATACAGTTTTTAAGTGCTGAAGTTTATCCAATCGATTTTTTACCTTCAAAAATAAAAGTCACTGATATTTTGGTGGTATCCGCTGGCGTATTCATACTGTCATTGTTGGCCACTAT
>DFOV01000348.1:642-24629 GCA_002376965.1 Gammaproteobacteria bacterium UBA3532 | reverse complement strand
TTTTTCGGCAGTTGAAAAAAGCATTTCGCCAGTCGAGCGGACGTGCTTATTGGATTCATGTGACCCCCATTGGCCCAATAAGATTTACCCTGTATTTTCGGCAAGTGATGTAGATGGTAGCGCGCAAAAATGTAGGTAAAGCATACGTTGTGAGATGTCTCTATACAGCTTGGATGAGCGCGTTGCCTTGTTATTGTCTCTTCTAGAACCGCGCAATATCCAAATAAAGCAACGTCATGTAGCTTCAACCCCGCTTTTACCGTTACTGCTTCCCGTTGGGGGAAAGGGGGGTAGTACTAGGGTAGATCAGAATAGTCTGTGAGCCAATTCACATTTCTTATGGGTGGCTATAAGAAAAAGTGATTAAACATTGATCAGGGTCAAGGTTTTGGTCGATAAACAGAGGCTTTTACTGCGTCACATAGTAACTATTGAGGATTTGCTGAGTGAAACCAGTACGTAAATAGAAACCACGTGGCAGGGTCTGAAATACGTTGCCATCTGGGCCGATAGCTTCCGTGAGAGCCTTGCTATTCGCAGCTTTGGGCCGAATCTGTAACACTTGGCCCTGATGAGCAGTGATTTGTTCAACCTGGCCAAGTGCTATTTTTTCTATATGTTCTTCCCAGTCTTGGCGCAGCAGAGCTTCCTGGGATGGGCTGGGCTGCCATAAAAGGGGCATGCCGACGCGTCGGTGGTGAACGGGGATTTGTTTGTCTGATTCCACCGGTATCCAAAGCACCTCGCTCAACTTCTTTTTGACCCCGCACAGCTGCCATTCAAGCCCCTGTATGCCAATCAACGGAGCAACACAGACGAAGGTGCTTTCCTTGGGTTTTCCTTCGATATCCACGGGCAAGGTTTTTAGCTCAATCCCCAGATGTTGGAAGTCGGGTTCGGGCTTGCTGCCCGCTTCGGCACCAAGCTGCTTCTCAATTAATTGGCCAACCCAGCCTTTTTCACGCAGAAAGTTTTCTGGTACCTCAAGCGCCAGTTCATCAGCAAGTTCTTGTAATGAGCGTCCCGCAATTGCATATGCTCGCTCCAACAGCTCATCTTTGTCCCTGGGCTGAGCGCTATATTTAGGCGGGAATATCGACATAATCCTTGCTACGTAAGCTGATAACCGGCCAGTCTTGTTGCGTAGCGATTGCTTGTAGCTGAGCGTCTGGGTCTACAGCTACCGGGTGACTTACTTTTTCTAGCAATGGGATATCGTTGTGCGAATCGCTGTAAAAATAGCTGCCGTCGAGTGAATGCGGATTGGCTTGCAACCATTGCTCCAGGCGGATGATTTTTCCGGCTTGAAAGCTGGGTGTGCCATTGACTTTGCCGGTGTAGCGACCGTTCACAAGCTCCGGTTCGGTGGCGATGATGTCATCAACGTCCAATGCCTTAGCGATAGGTGAAGTAACGAAGCTGTTAGTTGCGGTAATAATCAAAATATAATCACCGCGCTCTCGATGTTGGCTTATCAAGCTTAGACCCGCGGGCAAAATGATAGGCTTGATTTTTTGTTCCATGAATTGTTGATGCCATTGGTTGAGTGTAGCCAGCTCATGGCTGGCTAGGGGTTCCAGGCAAAATTCGAGATAGTTTAAAATATCGAGTCTGCCTTCTTGATATGCCTCGAGGAAGGCATCGTTGCGTTTCATATAGCTTTCATCAACAATATCATTTTCAGCAATGAACTCGCCCCACAGGTGATCGCTGTCACCACAAAGTAAGGTGTTATCCAAATCAAAAATTGCTAAAGCCATAATATCTTCCTATCTTTAGTCTGAACGAAACTCATTTATTAATGGGCAGAATATCGGTATTTTATGACGATACACTCTGTATTCTATTGATGGTACACACTGTCTTCTATTGACACTAGATACTGTATTTATCGACGGTATACACAGAGGCTGGTCAGCTATACTGCCACTTAGAATAAGATTTTGATGGTGAAAAGTAAAACGACAGGCCGTTGAAACAGGGTAGAAAGCTGCGCATTTGTCTTGGAATTCGGTAAATCGCCCCAATTTAAGGGGCTCGATATGATTTTTAGTGCATTCAATATGTTATCATAATGTGACATAGCTAATCGGGTAAAGAACTGTGATTGATGCGGACGGTTTTCGTTCCAATGTTGGAATAATTCTCAGCAACCAGCAAGGCGGAGTGTTTTGGGCACGTCGCTTTGGCCAGGATTCGTGGCAGTTTCCACAAGGTGGGATCCAGTCTGGAGAGTCTCCCGAGCAGGCGATGTATCGAGAGCTGAAAGAAGAAGTTGGACTGGAACAGGAGCATGTTTCCATCCTCGGTTGTTCAAAAGGGTGGCTGCGTTATCGCCTGCCCAAGCGATTAGTACGCCGTGATAGTCGGCCGGTATGTGTCGGGCAAAAACAAAAATGGTTTTTGCTAAGCCTGACCAGTGATGAGAAGCATGTCGAGCTAGATACTACCAGCCACCCCGAGTTTGATGGTTGGCAATGGGTGACCTACTGGTATCCATTGCGTGAAGTGGTTTCGTTCAAGCGTGATGTTTACCGGCGAGCGCTAGGAGAATTGGCGCCGTTACTATTTGATCGCCATGTTGATCAGGCTTTTAATGAAGCCGAGCGTCGCTACGCTGAAAAGAAAGCTAACCGCCGTCGAGATCCTGCAAGAGGGCAATCTTCTGGTGGCTCTGGGGCTAAGGGCTTGAACCACGAGGCGCGGAAGCGGCGCTAACCTATGCTTAAAACACTCCGACGCATTATTCAGGAAGTTAACCGGGCACCAGACCTGACACAGGCCTTGCAGCTAACGGTTAGCCGCGTTCGAAGTGCCATTGATACCGAAGTTTGTTCTATATATCTTACCGATGAGCACGACGACAGTCTGGTTCTAATGGCTTCTGAAGGCTTGAATCAGTCTCTGGTGGGCAAGTTGCGCTTGACCCCATCGCAAGGATTGGTTGGCTTGGTGGCTCGTCGCGAAGAACCCATCAACCTGAATAATGCCCCAGAACACCCCAACTTTTTCTTTGTAAAAGACATTGGTGAAGAGCCATATCAGGCTTTTCTCGGTGTGCCGATTATCCATAACCGCCATGTGTTAGGGGTTATGGTGGTGCAGCAGCGCGAATCACGCCGCTTTGACCAAAGCGAAGAGGCATTTTTAGTCACATTGTCGGCTCAGCTGGCCAGCGTGATTATGCATGCTGAGTCGGTGTCGAACCTTTCGCAAAAGCCTGCCTCTCCGATAGAAGTTCGTTCGCTGACGGGGGTGGCAGGAGCCCAGGGTATTTCCGTTGGTAAAACGGTGATTTTGTTGCCGCAAGTCCAGCTGGATATGATTCCCGATCGCCAGACTTCCGATGTTGAACAGGATGTTGAATTTTTCTATCAAGCGCTGGAAGCTGCACGCTCAGAAGTGCAGGCGTTATCTAACCGGCTGAAAGGCTCGCTTCCCGATGAAGAATGGGCTCTATTCGATGTTTACCTGATGATTCTGGATAAACACGGCATTGGGCGAGAAGTAGAAGATAAGATCCGTGGTGGATTGTGGGCGGCCTCGGCACTGCGCCAGGTGGTGGCTGAGCATATCAGCCGCTTTGAGAACATGAACGATAGTTACCTCAGTGAACGTGCCAGCGATATACGTGATCTGGGTAGCCGTGTACTTAACCATCTTGTTTCTGGCCGCAATAATGTTACTAACTTCGACGAAAATACCGTACTGGTTGGTGAAGAAGTCACAGCAAACATGCTGGCCGAAGTACCAGAAGAAAAGCTGGCTGGTATTATTTCTTTGCGTGGTTCAGTCAACTCGCATATGGCGATTTTGGCAAGAGCTATGGGTGTGCCCGCGGTTGTGGGCGTCCAGGATATTCCGCTTAATCAATTAGATGGCCGTGATGTTATCCTCGACGGCTATACTGGCAAGATTTATATCTCTCCAACCGATAGTTTATTAAATGTCTACCGACGCTTAATGAACGAAGAGCAGGAGATGGTCTCGCAACTGGCCAAGTTGCGTGATCAGGAAGCCTCAACGCCTGATGGCTTCAAGATCAACCTCTTGGTCAATACCGGGTTGATTGCCGATGTAGAGCCATCCTTACATGCTGGGGCGCAAGGGGTTGGGCTGTATCGTACCGAAATCCCTTTTATGGTTCGCGACCGCTTCCCGACAGAAGAAGAGCAGTCGCATATCTATCGAGAAATGCTGCGTTCCTTCACTGGCTTGCCTGTAGTGATGCGAACCCTGGATGTCGGCGGTGACAAGGCCTTACCGTATTTTCCGGTCGTTGAAGATAATCCGTTTTTGGGCTGGCGTGGTGTGCGCATTACTATTGATCACCCTGAGCTGTTTCTGGTTCAGGTGCGGGCAATGATGAAAGCCAATATTGGCTTGAATAATTTACGCATATTATTGCCGATGATCAGTAATGTCGAAGAAGTAGATGAATGTCGTCGCCTGATCCATCAAGCCTACCAGGAAGTGATAGAAGAGCTGGAGCGTCCAGAAGATAGCTTTCCTTTCCCCGAAGTGGGAGTGATGGTCGAAACACCTGCTGCTGTATATCAGGCGCCGGAGTTGGCCAAGCGCGTTGATTTTCTGTCAGTGGGCAGTAATGATCTAACCCAATACCTTTTGGCTGTAGATAGAAACAATGCACGGGTTGCTCATCTTTATGATGCGTTGCACCCTGCGGTGATTAAAGCGATGGGCCAGGTAGTCGCTGGTGCCGCGCTAGCCGATAAGCCGGTGAGTATCTGTGGTGAACTGGCAGGTGATCCAGCTGCTGCTGTGTTGCTGATGGGCATGGGGTTTGACAGTTTTAGTATGAATGCTATCAGCATCCCCAAAGTGAAATGGGTGATCCGGAACTTCTCCATAGAGCGGGCCAAGTCTATCTATCTGGATACCCTGGAGATGGAAACCGCGAAGCAAATTCGTGATTATCTTGAGGATATTCTGGACCAACATGGTCTTGGTGGCCTGATTCGCGCCGGTAAATAATTTTCTCATGCTGGATATATCGTTGCTTTTTTATCCGCTAATTGGCGCTGTGGCAGGCTATTTAGCAGGTCTAATGGGCGTTGGTGGTGGTTTAATTATCGTTCCCAGTCTTTGGTTCTTGTGGGGACTTTGGGGGTGGGATTCGCCCTGGCTGATGCAGCTGGCGCTTGGCACTTCTTTAACTACGATTATTTTTACTTCGATATCCTCTATTGTTGCTCATCACCGTAGACGAGGTGTACGTTGGCCAATTGTTGGCGTGATGGCACCGGGGCTGGTTATCGGCGTGTGGCTTGGCGATTACCTGGCCATTCTTGTTTCACAGGCCTTTTTAGTTCAATTTTTCTGTTTGTTCTGTGTGGTAGTTGCCATCAAAATGCTTATCGGATGGAAACTGGCTACCGGTGACGCGAAGCCATCGCGCTCCTTGTTAGGTGGAACCAGTTGCATAATCGGTGTTGTATCGGCATTGGTCGGTATCGGAGGTGGGACTATGACGGTTCCAACGTTGCGTTTGTGCGGCATCGATATGAAGCAGGCTGTGGGAACCTCGGCAGCCTGTGGTTTTCCTATCGCCTTAGGCGGTGCCATTGGCGCGATCTACACCGGACTACAGCTTGATGAACTTCCAGCTTCCACTTTGGGTCTTATCCACCTTCCTGCGGCGTTTGGAATCATTTCGGCTTCGGTGTTTTTTGCGCCGATGGGTGCTAGAATGGCGCATCGTTTGTCGGCGGTGGCGCTTCAACGTATTTTTGCCATCGTTTTGTTACTCGTCGCGGTTAAGATGTGGTTCAACACCTAAACCAACCTACAGACTGAGAGGAATTATGGAAGCTTCGGCCTGGATACTACCCGAAATAAATAAAGTTGCATTGGCCATTGGGCCGCTAAAAATCCACTGGTATGGGCTGATGTATTTAGTCGGTTTGCTTGGTGCTTGGTGGTTGGCGAACCTGCGCGCAAAAGGCCCTAACGCGTTACTAACCAAAGAGCAGATTTCCGATGCATTATTTATCGGCTTTTTAGGGGTGGTTATAGGGGCGCGTATTGGCTACGCCTTATTTTACGATACAGCTAATATTATCGAAGACCCTACAAGAATATTAAGGATCTGGCAAGGCGGCATGTCCTTTCATGGTGGTGCGTTAGGTGTTTTGGTTGCAATATATTTTGTTGCTCGAAAAACCAATAAGCGTTTCTTCCAAATCGCTGATTACTTTGTTCCCTTTGTTCCCATTGGCCTAGGCGCAGGCCGGATCGGCAATTTTATTAATGCTGAGTTGTGGGGACGTCCAACAGAAGGCTGGTGGGCCGTTATTTTTCCCAACGACCCCGAGCAGTTGACACGCCATGCATCGCAGCTATATCAGGCTGCGTTGGAAGGACTGGCGCTCTTTATTATTCTTTATGTTTATTCGCGCAAGCCCCGCCCGCTAGGCGCAGTGACTGCGCTTTTTGGTATTTGTTACGGGATCTTCCGTTTCACAGTAGAGTATGCCCGTGAACCAGATGCGCATCTTGGCTTATTTGGTGGTTTTATCAGCATGGGGCAAATACTTTCATTACCCATGATTATTCTTGGGACTATGCTCTTCATCTGGTCTTATAAAACCCACCCGGTACAGCCATCGGGCGCTCAGTCTGCCTCTGCCTAAGGAGTATTTATGCGACAATACCTTGATCTAATGCAGCATATTCTTGATAACGGAACCATTAAGGAAGACCGCACCGGCACTGGCACCCGCAGTGTGTTTGGATATCAAATGCGATTTAATATGGCCGATGGCTTTCCATTGCTGACAACCAAAAAGTTACATATTCGTTCGATTGTGCATGAGCTTTTGTGGTTTCTGCAGGGCGATACCAATGTCCGTTATTTGAAAGAAAATAATGTGCGAATATGGGATGAGTGGGCTGATGATAATGGTGATTTGGGGCCTGTATATGGCCATCAATGGCGCTCATGGGGCAAGCCTGATGGCTCGACAGTCGATCAAATCACCCAACTTATTGAGCAAATAAAAACGAACCCTGATTCCCGCAGGCTTATCGTCAGCGCGTGGAATGTTGGCGAGATAGACCAGATGGCCTTACCTCCGTGTCATTTGCTATTTCAGTTTTATGTGGCTAATGGCCGCTTGTCCTGCCAACTATATCAGCGCTCGGCTGATGTTTTTCTTGGTGTTCCTTTCAATATTGCATCCTATGCTTTTTTGTTGCACATGGTGGCACAGCAAACGGATTTGGAACCAGGAGACTTTGTTTGGACAGGAGGTGATGTTCACTTGTATAACAATCACCTGGAGCAGGCTGAGTTGCAACTGACTCGCGAGCCATATGCGTTACCCAAGTTTCACTTTGCGCGTCGTTCCGATAGTATTTATGACTATCAATTTGATGACTTTGTGATTTCAGAGTACGAATCTCACCCCCATATCAAAGGCGTGGTTTCCGTTTAGCACGGGTTTAATTTTAAATATTGAATTTGATCTTAAAAATAGTAAAGGTGTCTCATTCATGATTGTATCCATGATTGCCGCGATGGCACGAAATCGTGTGATAGGTAAAGACAACAAAATGCCATGGCACTTACCTGCAGATTTGCAGTTTTTTAAACGAAGTACCATGGGCAAACCGATAGTCATGGGTCGTAAAACCTATGAATCGATTGGTAAAGCACTGCCAGGAAGAATGAATATTGTTATTTCTCGCGATCGAGAGTTCGAAGCCGATGGAATTTGTGTCTTGCATGACATGGAAGAGGCGCTGGGTTTTGCTGCCAATCACGCCGAAGGTGGTGAAATCATGATAATTGGCGGAGGGCATCTTTATCAGCAATGCTTGCCCATCGCTAATCGATTGTACATTACGGAAATCAATGCGGCAGTAGAGGGCGATACGCATTTCCCTGATTATATGCAATATGCCTGGCAGCAAACTTTTGAGGAAAAACATGGCGCGGATGATAAAAATCCGTATCCTTACTGTTTTCGAATTTTGGAACGCATGGAGTAACCACATTGACCAATGAATCAGGCTTGGAGCTACCCAGACACCAACTAGCTATGACGGTGCTCATGACGCCAGATATGGCGAACTTCTCTGGGAATGTGCATGGTGGCACCATTCTAAAGCTGCTCGACCAGGTAGCCTACGCCTGCGCCAGCCGCTATGCAGGGCAATATGTGGTGACGCTTTCTGTCGATCAGGTCATGTTTAAAGAAGCCATTCATGTTGGTGAACTGGTAACCTTTTTGGCAAGTGTTAACTTTGTGGGCAAAACGTCTATGGAAATCGGAGTGAAGGTGGTTGCTGAGAATATTAGAGAAGGATCTCGTCGCCATACGAACAGCTGTTACTTTACTATGGTGGCAGTGGATGACGACGGCAAGTCGACCGAAGTTCCTCCTTTTGAGCCGTTAACCGCAACAGAGCGTCGACGTTATAAAGCCGCTACTATGCGTAAACAATTGCGCCGCGAGCTGCAATCCAAGTACGACGACATACGCAATACGCGCGTATAGTCTTCCTTTCCGCTGAAATCTCTGCCGTTACCGTGAATAAAAAAGTATTCTTGCATATTGGAACCGAAAAAACCGGTTCCACTAGTATTCAGCGCTTCTGCCAGCTCAATCGCCGCCGATTGCAAAAGCACGATGTGTATTATCCGCGCTCCGTGGGCGATGAGAGCCATCATTTGTTGGCAGGGGCATTTTTGCCAGAAGCTCGGCGACATGATTTTTGTCCTAAGCTAGACAGCGAGAAAATTCTAAAAGCGCTAAAAAACGAAATACAGAAAGCTCCTTGCTCCAAAATTCTACTGAGTTGCGAACAACTATCATCACGTTTTGATGTTGAGCATATAGAAGCACTACGCCAATTTCTCGAAGACTGTGGTGTCGAAGTGCAAGTCATGTTGTATTTACGCGAGCAAGATGATTTCTTGATAAGCTCATATTCAACAGCCGTTAGAGGGCGGTTAAAACTGCCGATCAGCATCGATATGGCGACAAAAAATCAGCGGCGCTATAACTATCTTGCTTTGCTGGATCGTTGGTCGGCGCAGTTTCCTGACATTCGGGTTCGAGTTTTTGAGCCTGCACAATTGATTGGCAAAGATCTTATGGCTGATTTTTGCTATGGGCTAGGCTTTAGACTGGAACATGCCAGCTTTGAATTACTGACTCGTCAAAATACGGCGCTGGCTCCTGATTTACTGGAGTATAAACGCTTGGTTAATGTGAAAATTTGGGACGATAGCATGCCGATTAAAAAATCAATGCGGCTATCAAGAACCTTAGTCAACGAGCTGGAACAATTATCTTCGCCATATGCCGGTTATACCTTGCTAACACAGGAACAGCGCCATGCTGTATTAGATGCCTACGCTGAGTCTAATCGAGAGGTTGCAAGGCGCTACCTTGGAAAGAATGGCCCGTTGTTTTCGTCGCTCTATGAAAATGACCAGCTGGTGTACCGCGGTTTAAAAGCTGAAGACAGGGAGCGCATTGAGCGTGAGGTTAAGCGTTCTCGCTCGTTGCTCAATGTGTTGTTTGGAATTCGGCGACGCGGTTAGTGGATCTTCACTTATTCCAGTGTTTTTAGTGTCAGCTTGACTTCATTACGTACGCTATCAATGGACTCAACGATACGGGTCACCGCAGATTCATTGGCTACCATATCAGTCCAGTGACGTTCCCACGTTTGCTTGAGCTGTTCTGATTTCTGGTTTATTTCTGACGAGGTCAGAAGGCTTAAATCGCTTATTAAGCCAACTTTAACCCAGCCCTTGCGTGGACTCCCTTCAATGATATTGTCATCATAATGTGCGCTATAAATCAGCTGCTCCAGCGCTGCTAACTCCAGCAATATTTCAAAGCAAGCCGTGCGAATATTATTGTTTAGCTCCGACTCCTCCATACGCCAGACGTTATAAGAAAAACCGGCCAAAGCGAAGAATACGCTAAATATGGTGGTGATTTGATAGAGGCGCAGTTTATTGAGGAGTGTTTCGTTCATTTATTGGCACATGGCTGGACTGTTTCGATAATTGTAGTATAGCGTTGTATTGATTGCTGGTTTGAACCAATATGCTCTTTGAATTTGACTAAACAAAGCTACCCAAGGAGTAAACATGTTAGTCCTTCGTCCGAACTGCGAATGTTGTGATAAGGAGCTGCCTCCAGAGTCGCGAGAGGCTTTGATTTGTAGTTTTGAGTGCACTTTTTGCTCGACATGTGCAGAAAATATTTTCGATTACATCTGCCCCAACTGCCATGGGGAGCTTGTGACGCGACCAATTAGACCGCCAGAAGCATTGTTGCGCTTTCCTGCGTCAACCAAACGGGTAGTAAAGACGTATGGACATCAATAAGTTAAACAAGTGTCTTGCTGAGATGGATAGCCTGTCAAAGGTGAGTGTCGAGAATGACAAGTTGAGGCTGGAATTGATTATGACTGGGGGGCTTTCATGAAAGAAATCAAAACACTGGAAAGTAACGTTGTCTATCGAAATCGCTGGATGTCTGTTCGCGAGGACAAAATTCGTCGTGCCAGTGGCGCTGAGGGCATTTATGGTGTGGTGGATAAACCTGATTTCGTGGTGATCTTGCCGGTGCAAGATGGAGATATTTATCTGGTCGAGCAGTATCGCTATGCTGTGCAGGGGCGTTATTGGGAGCTTCCGCAAGGTGCTTGGGAATCTGACCCTCAAGCTAATCCTGTCGCATTGGCGGCAGGCGAGCTGCGCGAGGAGACGGGGTTGGTTGCTAAAAAGATGACTCATGTGGGATATCAATTTCTGGCTCACGGGTTTTGTAGTCAAGGTTATCACATATATCTCGCAACAGGATTGAGCGAGTCGCAAAAGCAACTGGATGCGGAAGAGGAAGGATTGGTTTCAAAAAAATTTGCCCTAGAGCACTTTGAGCAAATGATGCGAGATGGCGTCATCAAAGACGCGACCACCATCAATGCATACTCACTAGCCAAGCTTAAATATCTGCTCTAGGCCCTGAATCGAACTTTCTTAACAATCGCTTCACAATATCTTCGCCCCTTGTTTGACAGGCGTCTTTTACGACTCCGTATTTGAGATGGTTCATGGTGAATGTTTTCTGTAAAAAAAGATTGGCATAAATTGTGAGTAAATAACCTAATTTGCCCTACCTGCCACCTTATGGCCTCGTTAGGATAGGATTGGAGCGTTGTCGATGCAAAACCTTGGATGCCATCGACGCCTAAAATTTGAATATTGAGGGATATGAAAATGAAAAAATTGTTGTTGGCTTGCTCGGTTGTTGGTGTTGTCGCCAGCTGTGGTGGGGGATCTGGCTCTGATTCTGACTCGTCAGATAATCTTACCAATGCTGCCGAGCCGGTAAATGTTGAGTACAAAAGCTTTTCGTTTGCACGTAGTGAGCCGATAATTGGTGATTTTACATCTAACCTTAACATTATCGATACTGTCGACTTCTATATCGATTCGGTGATACCTGTTGGTTCGGAATATTTGGTATCGGGTGGAGGAAGCATTGGCTTTCATGAAAAGCTGGGCCACGGAGCAAGTTTTGATCGGGCGTGGCTGCTACGGCTGGACGAAAATGGCAATATCGTTTGGCAAATTTTGGGCGATGAGCTGACAGGGGGAGGAAGTATCACTCTGGGAAGCGATGGCGATATATATTGGCAAACGCTTTCCAGCTACTGGGCACTTATACGCGATACAACATTTTATCGGGTTAGTTTGACTGGAGAGCTTGTTGGGCAATTGTCAGAGCCCAATAAAAAGGAATATGACGTATCTCTTGGAGCAACGTTTAACCAAGGGCTCTATGACTTTCAGTCCGTTTCTCCTATTAAGCCAGAGATACCAACCAATGACTTCGCGATCGTCACTTACGATCAGGACGGCAGCTTGCAGTCTTCTGTTGCTCTAAGTGGCGGCTTGAAGGATGCTGTGGCGAGCAATACCTGTCTTGGTGCTGAGCTTAAAGCTGTCACACCTGATGAGTATATAGTGCTGGAGACTGAAGGACATTTCAATGAAGATAAGTGTGTCCACATCCCTAATAATTCCAGGTTGCTCAGGTTTACGTTGGATGGTGATTTCATTGATGTCATGGCAGAGTTTGAAGGCGAGCAACTAAATGCAAGGTTTGGTCATCTTTATGAACAGCGCTATTTTTACAGTTTTATACGTAGAGGGGATGATATTCGTGAAACCCACTTAGTGGGAGTCGATGAGGGGGTCGTCAATTCCACATTTGATAGAGAGTACTCTCGCTCGAGGCCTGCCGTATACCGGAAAGGACTTTGGATGGTAGAGATTGATCGCGTGAATGATAGTGCTTCTCTCATCTTTTATAATGCTAATTTGGATGATGAGAGCAGGGTAAAGTTGGCATTGTCTCCAGAGATTAGCAGCACTCTACATTTTCCACAGATTATAGGTGAGCTGGATGATGGAAGCTTGATGTTCAGTTTTCAGACATACAATTATGGTGAAATAGGTAGAACTCTATTGATAAAAACGGATATGACCGGTCAGGTTGCACCGATAGTCCCTGTAGAGCTGGATTGACAGTTAGGCATTAACCAAGTCCAACATCGACTTCACTCTGGCGATGCTATCTATGCCAAGCCGGTCTACGAGATAGGCTTGCTTGGTGCCGATTGCCATTGATGGGCTGATTTTTTGCGATAGTATAAATCAGCCATGAGCAGGTGAGGCATTGAAGAGCCAAACAACAAACAATAGAATGTTGCGAATTGTTAAGAACCATTTTATTGGCATGGGAAGACCTAAGGCTTGAAACCTGTTTTGACGGATAATCCACGCTCCATTCAACAAAAAAACCAGTCTGTGTATGACAATTTGTGGGCAGGTGCTTGGCTGCTTGAGGCCGATAACTTTAATACCTGGCCATTAATACAACGTTTGCTAGGTGATAGTCAGGCTAGGCTTGAGATCGCGCCAGGCTTGCGCCCCCGATTACCCACACGCGGTACCCACTTTGTCGATATTAGTCGATTTGCGCTGTCAAAATTAAGTGAGAAAGGCGGCAAGACCGTACAGTCTTCCGTTTGCGCTCTTCCCTTTGCCGACAATAGCTTTGATTTAGTCTGTGCCTTGGACATCATCGAGCATGTCGAAGATGATCATGCTGCCATGCGAGAAATCGCGCGAGTCGCCAAAACTGGGGCGGTAGTGATTCTTTCTACCCCATTGCATCCAAGCTGGTGGACTCAATTTGATGATTTCGTCGGCCACTATCGACGTTATGAGCCGGAAAGAATTCGCTCGTTACTCAAGGAGTATGGTCTGAATGTGTCTAAAAGTGCCGTCTTTGGTATGAAGCCAAGGTCCAGTGGCTTAGCAAACTTTGGTATGTGGTTTCTTAAAAAACAGCCGAAGCGTGCCCTATGGTGGTATAACCGGTTATTTCCTCATATTGCGCGGAAGCAAAAAGCGCTTGAACTTGAGGACGGCCTGATAGATATGACAAATATTGGTGAAATATTTATGGTTTGTAAAAAAGCCCGCTGAAAGTAGCGGGCTTTTTTATTGGGTCGATGGGCCAAAAGCCCATCAAATGGTTGTTACAATAGATTCGTACTAGGGCTGCTCTAACAACACATAGCCATCAGCGTTTAGCGTGACGCTGCCACCAGAAACTGTGACATCCTGACCGCTATAGGCATCATGCAACGTCGTGCCATCGGCGAATACGCCAGCCACCGGAATGGTGACACTGCCAGAAGCGCCCAGCGCAATCACCACTTTATCGGCATCTTTCACCCGTGAGAAGGTGTAAGGTGCGTCGCCGATTTTGTTGTGGCTGCCAGCGCCAATGGCAATATGGCGATGACGGAACTGACCCAGTTTTTGCGCATGTTGCAGTAAGTCCTGGTTGATGCTGTCCCAGTTCATGTGTGAACGCCAGCCTTGCTCACCGCTTACGCCTTGTGGGCGACCGGTTTCATCACCGTAGTAGATTTGCGCGCCGCCTGGAACCAGTAACAATGCGGTTAGACCATTTTTCAAATTGCCGCGGTCAAACAAGCCTTTATCGTGGCTGGATAGATAGCTTAGCATGTTGAAGCTTGGATCATTGTTAAAGGCATTAGCGTATTGGTTGAACAGGTTATCCCATCCCGCCACGTTGCCTGCTGTTCCTTGGAATGAGAAGTTGATCAACGAATCAAAGCCATTCGAGAAGTAGCCAGATTTGTTAACGCCATGGTCATAGACTTCGCCAGTCATCCAGAATGGAAGATCTTGCTCATCTGGCCATTTGTTCGGGTTGGCCGCTTTCCACTCGCTGTAAGCGGCATTGGCTTCTTGTTTCAGTTCATTCCAAGTACCCATATCAACGTGCTTAGCTGTATCTACACGGTAGCCGTCGATACCAAACTCACGCACCCAGTCAGTTAACCACTTGATGAGATAGTACTTAACCTGGCGTGGCTTACCGGTGCGTTGGAAGTAGTCGTTAAGTTCGCTTTCTTCTATGCTTTGCTTGGTGCTATCCCACTTGGTTTGCAAGATAGGTGGCAAGCCAACTTCTTGAGTGTTGTCGGTGCGGAAGTCTGGTAGGAATGACGTACACAGAGTCAAATCGTCGCTGCCACAGCTTGGATAACCTGCAACACCAGCTCGTAACCAATCGCCGCCCCACCAGTTACTCCAGGCGTTAGCATCGTCACGATTGATGTATGGCCCTGCAGTATCGTAATGCACACTGCCTTCATTAGCCGTGAAGTAATATGACTCCCAGTCGCCATTGAATGCGCCATAGCCAAACTCTTGCATATCATACATGCTGTCATAACCGGCGTGGTTCATAACGATGTCCATGATAACGCGGATGCCATTGGCATGAGCGGTATCAACGAATGTGCGCAGGTCATCAGCGGTTCCCATATTGGCATCCACTTCGGTGAAGTCCAGCGGGTAATAACCATGATAGGCATAATGCTTGAAGTTCGCGCCAGATACATAGCCATGAATTTGCTCGTATGGTGCTGTGATCCAAATGGCATTTACACCCAGGTCAGTGAAATAACCCTCGTTGAGTTTAAGAGTTAAGCCTTTTAAGTCGCCACCATGGAAGGTGCCTGCTTTGGTTTCGTAGCCACCATAGATATTGCCACTTTGGTCGCGTTCACGGCCATAGGAGTTGTTATTTGATGAATCGCCATCGAGGAAACGGTCAGTGATGACAAAGTACACTGTGGCGTTGTCCCAAGAGAATTGACCACCTTCAGGTTTGGCAATGCGTTTGTATGGACCAAAACATTGGTAATCTTCCAGATTGCCATCGGAAGCATACAAGCACACTTGAGCCGATTCGCCTTCGGCAAAGCCTTGGCCTACCGTGATAGTTTGGCCGTCTACATATGGGGTATCTGGGAATGCAACGCAATCGACCGTTTCAGAGTTGCTGGTACAAGGAGCAATATCGTTGCTATCTAGCGGCATAATTGTATCGGGAAGAACAATGTAATAGCCTTCCGTAACGCCTTCGCCAGCGACTTTCAGACTGATGGTCATGCCATTTTCATCAAAGAAGTTGCCTGATTTTGGATTGGCATCAACGCGTGGATCGTTGCTGAATACACAATCACCCTCACCGAAGGATAGCCAGGTTTGTAAGTCTGCAGCCAGACACCCAGGGCCTACGCCTGCAATGTCATCAGACTGCTCGCCAGCACCGTTGTTGAGTACAAAATTGATGCTAGTGATTTCGCCATCCAATTCCAGCACACACCAGCCGCCATCAATGACTTCAAGCAAGGCTCCCGGCCATGCAGTATCATCGACGATCGCAGGTACTGCATCCCAGTAGTGAGCGCGGCATTCATTCCAGTGATCAGGCTTTTTAAAGTAATATTGAGAAACCGCAGGTGCTGGCACGCTGACGGTTAGCGAATCGCTAAAGCCTTCCCAGCTAGCAGTGATTGTTGCGCCAGTTGGGGCCAATACGCTAACCACGCCATTGGTATCTACCGTCACGCTGCTGGTGTTAGAGCTGGTCCAGGTAACGCCGGTAGGATCGACAGATTGCGAGCCGTCACTTAACTCGCCGACCGTATCCAGATCGAGTGTCGCGCCGGTATCTAAGGTTACATTGGCACCAGGCTCGATACGAATCGCGCTAGGAACAGGAGGCTGATCAGTTACCTCTAAAGCAACGCTGGCTGTTGCATTATCGACGCGGCCGCGAATAAAGGTGTTGCCTTCACTAAGGGCAGAGACCAAGCCTTGGGTTGTGATCGATGCGACCAATGTATCATCAACAGACCACTGGACGGCACTTGGCGCAACCGTTTCTTCGCTACCATTGGAATAAGTAACACGAGCGCCCATGCTTAATTGCGTGCCGACCTGCATTTCTTGAGGCTGGCTAGGAAGCAGGGTTAAATCAGTAATAAATAGTTGGGACGAATTGCTCTTTATACCGCAGGCAATATCCCAGTTGCTGCTGACAACTTTGTTCACCAAACCGTAGCCACCCATATAGTGGCCATCCATCAAGTAAACATAGTTGATGCCAGACTGAGGATTACGCCAAAAAATATCGGCCTTATTGTCGTTATTGAAATCCATAACGACGCGGATTTCCCAGTCGCTGTTGACATGGTTTATCAAACCACCAGACACGACTTTGCCATTAACAATGGAGTAAATATAGTTAGCACCGGTTTCTGCGTTGCGCCATAAAATATCGTCGGTGCCATCGCCATCAAAATCAGCAACTCCTGCCACCTGCCAGTTTTGATCGGCAACGGTATTGAGAGTAGAGGCTTGTACTGCAGATCCTACACCTAGCCATGAAATGCTGTTTTGCCCAGTTTGCGTGTTACGCCACAAAATATCGGCGCTGCCATCATTATTTAAGTCACCGGCACCAGCTACTATCCAGTCGCTGGAACGGTTTGGTACATCTTGCAGGAAGAACGGGCCTTCGCCGTCCATCAGGTAGATGGTGTTGGCTCCCGTTGTGGCGTGACGCCATAAAATATCGTCGTTGCCATCGCCATTAAAGTCGGCGCTTAGCTGAACCTGCCACTGGTTGTCTGGAACCTGATTGAGTTCACGGCCACTGACGATTGAGCCTTGATTGAGGTAATAGATGTAGTTGACGCCGGAAACGCTGTTGCGCCAAAGAAGGTCGCCCTCGCCATCGCCGTTAAAATCTCCAGATGTGGCCAGTTGCCAGTTCAGGTCAACACGGTTAATCGGGCTTTGATCGGCAACAGCGGTGCCAGACATTTGATAGAAGAAGTTTAATCCATCGGATGAGTTTCGCCATACCACGCCATTATTGGCAACGGCAGCGAAAGACGACAGGCAAAGTAGACCTGTCAGAGCTTTCTGATAGTTATGCATTGTTATCTCCACTAGCGCTTATCGCGTGGGCTATGCAGGCTCCACGAGAAAAGATTTTTATATATGCTTGCTAAAGTTTTGCGCTTTTAATAGTAAACAAGCCTGTTCATACTAAGGTTGATCGGGGTCAATATACAAGCTTTTCTCTCTACGTGGCGATGTCGTAAGTGGCGTAAGTGAGAAGTATTGCGAGCTTGTGCTTATTTACTTATCCGTTATGATTCCGTAGGAAGTAATGTTGCACTGCGCTTTTCTAAAGCCAGTTTTTTAACTCCGAAATGTTATGACCATTGGACGAAATAGGAAGGAATCGCTATGGCGACGCGAAATCTCACCATTATGTTTACCGATATCAAGGGATTTACTGAGCGAGTTTCGCAAAGTAGTCGTGATGGACTGATGAAGCTGCAGGCGTTGCATGATCGCTTGCTTCCACCGGTTTTTCAGCATTTTGGCGGAACCATAGTTAAAACCATCGGCGATGCCTACCTGGTTTACTTTGAAAGCCCAACCAACGCAGTACAGTGTGGTGTTGCTATTCAAGCGGTATTGCGCCAACACAATGAACAGTTGGACGATGATGGCGATAAGTTAGAAGTACGAGTAGCGATTAATACTGGCGAAGTCTATTTTGCCAACGACGATGTATTGGGCGAGCCGGTGAATATCGCCGCGCGCCTTGAAGGGATTGCAGAAGCAGGCGAAGTTTATTTCACTGAGTCAACTTACCTGGCAATGAACCGTGCGGAGGCACCGTCGGCCGAAGTGGGGGAAAAGCTGTTTAAAGGCATTCCTTATCCGATCAAGGTCTATCAGGCCATTCAAGATCCTGGTGCCAAAATCGATGTGGATGGGTTTATTGAGGCGATCAACCAAAAAGCTAAAAGCGAACTGAGTCCTGGTGACGGAGTAGCCCGTTCTCGCTCATATAAGCTTAAAGCAGCTATCGCCTCTCTATTTGTTGTTGGGGTAGGAACGATGGCGTATTACTTGTCAGCCATCTACCCGGTGCAAAATGCGCACAATGAAGCAAGCTTCTTTGCAGAAGTATCCGATTTTGATCAGGCTATCGCTCGTTTGGATAGTGCTATGGGGCATGAGCACCTAAGGGCCGAGTCGTTGGCGATGGCGATAGACTTCGCCGACAAGCGCATTGCTCAGTTTGATGATCCAGACGAAGCATTGGAGTGGGTAAGGCGAATGGTTCAGGAGCATGGCTACCTTTCTGAGCTACAGCAGCGTATTCCCGCGCTGAAAAAGCGCAAAGAGATTATCTGGTTAAAGAATAATCCGACAGATAGTCAATATTTCAGCCGCTTCTACCGCCTGCTAGATGAATATCCGGATGACCCTCAGTTGCCACTTGAAATGGAAAAAATACTCGACCAGCATTTAACCTATCATACGCGGTTAAAGCTGTTTCTAAGGGCCTTGGATAACGGCGCAGAGCAAGAGGATCGGATTTTTAGCTATCTGGAAAAAATCTTCACTCACACCGCCGCGACAGGCTGGAGCGATCCAGGGTTTGATATCGCCACCAAGCACTATCCAGCTAAGGCAAAACGCTGGGCATTGGAAAAAATCGACGGCCATCATGGCCAGCAATACATGGCGGCATGGCGTCTACTCTCCAGCTTCGAACACCAGTACATCAAAGAAACCTATTACCAACGACTAGATCAACTGATGCGTGGCTACGATGACAAGTCGGAGGCTGAACAAGCGTTGGCCTATTTTCTCACGCTAAGTGAACTGCAGCGCCAAAAGCAGGTGCTCGCTTTGCATGCTTGGGTCGAGCTGGATGATAAAGAGGTCGATTCGTGGGGGTATCGCGGCAAGAATTACACCCAAAGTAATCATCAGGCTTTGAAGTCTCACTACTCCCTCCGTTAGTTGTTTTAATGACGCTATCGTCAGAAATTCTTATATGTAAGACGTATTTGACTGGTTCGAAATAATCCTAAGGTATAACAAAAAGAAGGTCTGTGACGATTAGTTACCAATAAATGATGCGGCGCATCATTTTTCGGTTGAGATATCCACTTGATTTTAGTTAATAATGTACAAAAAATAATCAATCTTGAGTGTCGCGCTGCACTTAACGTATGATGCGCCAACGGGCAAGGCAAGGATTGCCTGCTTACATCTGTCGGAAGTGTTCATTGTTGGGGCGAAGAGAAATAATTTATGACTTGGTTTGCTACAAATGCTACGTGGTTGAGCACTCGTGTGTTTAATCGTGTTTTGCTTTTTATATCGGTTTTGTGTGGTTTTCACCCATTAGCACAGGCCGCGCCAGGCGATTTATTGTGGACGCACACCACATCGGATCAAATTCGCTCCTCAGCGGCCTTAGCGCAAGATGGCACGATCTATTTTGGTGATCACGATGGCTTTTTAAACGCGATGTCATCGTCGGGTGAGCTGCTCTGGCAATATCAAGCTCTGACGCCAGGAGCATTTGGAGCGACAATTATCGATTCTCCTGTTTTGGCACCGGACGGAACAATCTATGTCAGCACCAGCGCGGGTTTGCATGCGGTCAGTCCTCTGGGTGAACAGCAATGGATATATAGCAGCAACTTTTCTGGTACGCGCAGTGCGGCAGTAGGCCCAAATGGTGAAATTTATGTGCCAAGAAATAGTCTGCATGCACTGGATGCCGATGGTAACCTGGTTTGGGTTTTTGACGGCGTCTCTAATATATCAACATCACCTGTCGTAGCACCTGATGGAACCATCTACGTGGGGTCTTTTGATGACCACCTGTATGCGATTAACCCTAATGGGACATTAAAGTGGCGATTCGAAACTGGTGGTGATATTGCACCCCCGGCCATTGCATCCCAAGGAGATATCGTATTTGGCAGCAGCGATGGCATCGTCTATATGGTTGACTCAGATGGAACAGAACTTTGGCGTTTTGCCACTGGCGGAAAAATTGATGCTTCGCCGGTTATCAGCTCAACCAATACCATCTATATCCCCAGCTGGGATAAAAACTTCTATGCGTTGACGCCGTTTGGGTTAGAAATGTGGCATTTCACTACAGATGATGTGCTTGCGGCTACACCAACACTCGGCAACGATGACCTTATTTATCTACCAGCTAGAGACGGCAACCTGTACGCGCTTGATCGAAGTGGCAACCTTGTATGGAGTTATGATACCGGTGAGTGGTTGCTGACATCGCCGCTAATTGATAGCACAGGAACGCTATATCTTGGTTCGACCAGTAAGCATTTTTATGCCATCGAGACCACCGCGACAGGCCTTCAATCGGGGTATTGGCCAACGCTGGGCCACAATGCACAGCGCCAGTTTCATGCGATAGATACCGATGGTGATGGCACTATCGATGCCAAGGATAGTGATGATGATAATGACAACTTTCCAGATGAGAGTAACTCAGCAACGATATCTTGGTAAAATAGGCGAGCTATTGCTAATTGTGCTCGGTAGATACTGATCGCCCCCCGCTCACCCGCGTGGTCTACGCGAATGATTCGCTCTATTTCTAAAATATCAGAGTGCAAGCCCTTACTTGTTTCCAAAACTTAATTCACCGCTGGAGTATTCGCTTCCGAAAGTTAGTGCAAGGGGGGGATATAAGCCGAGTAGACGATGCCATCGCTTATGGCATATCGAGCATCCAGGCTACGGTGAAAGTTGGACTCAAGCATGGCTTCCTTATGGCTTTCATTCAGATCAGCAAAGGTGGCGACCGGAGCAATAATGCGCATGCGATTGTGGGTGACATCGGAGATCAATAACATCGTTACACCCTGATATTCAAATCGGACGTACCCTTTATTACCTTCTGCTTTGGTCGCCATGCTGTGAACGATATCTTCCATTTTGGTTTGTGACATATTGGCAGCGAAGGCGGTTGTGGCCATGGCTGTGCTAGCTAGTATCAGGGCTTGTAGAGTTTTCTTCATTTTTTGTATGTCCTTATTTATTGAAATGAAGTGTTGCTGATAAGTTGTGACTAATTCTTGTTGCCATTCAATTCTAGCTGTTGTTTGACGTAAATATACCATTGGTCTTTTTTCGTTAGTACTACTTCAGCAGACATTGCGGCCCCAAATGCATCTGGAAAAATCAGATACATATGACCTGGCAAGAAATAGTGGTTCGGGCCGCACAATCCTGCTGGTGTCTTGGAGCGGCAATTAGGAATAGTTTTGATTTAGTCATGTGGAGTCCTTGTCGCAATGTAGCTTCTTCGATACTAGTATGATTTTAGTCGACCTTAGACTTGCCGTCACCAAAGGGCTATGCCTGTCTGGATATGACTCAAGCTCGCTTCGACAAGCTCAGCGAACCGACAAGCTCAGCGAACAGGTTGGCCGGGCTTGTCGAAGTCAGTGGCATGTTGCTGCTTTAATCCTCGACACGAAAGATCTGATGGATTTTTTCAACATTCCCGTCTTCGTCAGGCTTTTGAATGTAATAAAAATAGTAGCTCCGGTTTGTTTCTGGCGCTTCAAAGGTTAGGTTTGGCCCTCCGCGTGAATAAATCTCTGGCGAGTCGGTGATTAACCCGCCGATATCTGCATCCAGCCACTGAGCATCGGCAACCTTAAATTCGGTTATCGCGTCATTGATGCGGATTTCCGTGCGATATATGTGATTGCCGAGATATTCCATCCTGTCGCTTTCCCGCGCTTCCCAACTGTTGTTAGAGCCGCGAATATAAATGTCGACATCAAAGGGTTCTGGCGCATCAGGTTGGTTGACCAAAACCGGGGCTTTTTCAGTTGCGTTAAAGTTGTTGGTGGTTGCCAGTTCATGGTCATTGTTGATGTATAGATCGACTACCCATTTCCCTTGCTCCGTTTGCTGACTGCCAGGTAATAAAACCTCCTGGGTGTTGATACGTATGACATCATCAATTAAAAACTGGTTGATATCGGGGCGGTCTTGAAAGACCAAATGCAGATAACTGTTTTCGCCTGAGAGCTGGATAGGAATAGTGCCTTCATTCAGGTTGAAGGGGCCATATTGATAGCCGACTTGATTGTAAGCAATCATTAATTGGCGCTGATTTCCGTTTTGGTAGTGAACATTCACTTGGTCAATCCGACGATTATCGACCGTGCGCACAGTTTCACCGCTGATGCTAGCTCCGGTTCGGTTGGATGCTTCAAAATGAAAGGTGATGTCTTCACGCACAATATGCTGGCTTGGCCAATAAATGCGATAAGGCGCTGTCTTATCCGAGCCGATATAGGTCATGGGCTCATCGCCTTGCTGCACATAGAAGTCAACCAGGGCAAATTGGTCTCCCTCAACGAGAACTTCTACTTCGATATCTCCGGCAGATGACGACGCTTCAACTTCGGCGAATTGGGCGGTAAAAGGCGCATCCGATTCGGCTATCGCTTTGTTCGCTGCGTAAACAGCATAACTAAGTGGTGCTGCGGTTACTGTAACCATACCGCTTGCATCGGAAGAGAGAGGCGTATTAGAGCCATCGCCAACTCTGATAAAATCTGCTTCAGGCGTGGCTGTTGCAAAAGTGGCCGTTTGTGGTTCGTTGCTGGTGTTAAACACGGCAAGGTATTCAATCGGCGATGGCTGTTCAATATCTATACGTGAATAGGCAAGCACGCCGAAATTATTGCCGCCTTCGCTATCTTCAGTACCAAATCGACCGATCTGTAACCCTCGACGCAATGTCTGATGCGCCTTTCTTAGCGCTGCGAGTTGTTGAATCGTGACATACAGCGGGTGGGAAGTATCAAAGTTATCATCGGCGGCCGTAGCATCCGTACCCACCAAATCATAGTTGATAAACTCCTCGGTTTGACTGGGGAACATATCCAGGCGATTGCTATTTTCATCGATATTATTGTCGCCGGTAAAGCCTTGCTCGTCGCCATAATAAACGATCGGGGCACCTCGACTGAAAAACAGCATGGCATGAGCCAATTGGACGCGCTTTAACAGCTCATCATCGGTGACATCGGGTTTCATATCTTTAATGACCCAACCAATGCGGCCAAAATCGTGGTTGCTAATAAAAGTGCCTAGTTTATGGGCGTTTGTGTGGGTGTCGTTGTAATAGTCATCGGCTTCAACAACATCGTTAATGTTGTTCGTTCCAGCGCCTAACCCGACGGCACGTTGAATCACCGAGCGGGTTGGAAAATCCAGTGCGGAGTTCATGCGGCCTGTTCGCACAAACTCACTAATTCGAGCAATCGACGGATCAGCCACTTCGCTAAACATTCTAAAATGAGGCATGCCTTGCTCTGCGGCGAAAGCTGTCAGCTCCGGCGCAAACTGTTGCCAAAACTCCATATGAACATGGGGCACTGTATCGACACGAAAGCCATCGATCTTATATTCGCTGATCCAAAATTTATAAACATCTATCCAGCCTTCGATAACTGTTGGCAATGATGTGTTGAGATCATCAAAGCCCATAAAGTCAGCATAAAGCGACGCATCGCCCTCTGCGGTAAAAGGTGCCGTGCCTCGGTTGCTGTAATTGGTTAGGTCGTTTAACCAGTCGGGGTTTTTCTGATCGATGAAAACATCATCGCCCCAAACCGGTGTATACGCCGGTTCGGAGAGCGGGCGAAAT
>DFOV01000348.1:0-222 GCA_002376965.1 Gammaproteobacteria bacterium UBA3532 | reverse complement strand
CGCTCATGCGCCGCATCAACAAATGCGCGAAAGGCTTGATTGCCGCCAAGGTGTGGATCGACATTGAGATAATCATAGCTGATATAGCCATGATAATTAGCAAATCCAGGGACGACAACGCTATGGCCTTTGAAAATAGGCGTGATCCACAGCCCCGTTACTCCCAGTCCTTCTAGGTAATCAAACTTATCAACCAGACCTTTTAAATCACCACCGTGATAA
>DFOV01000347.1:7794-9037 GCA_002376965.1 Gammaproteobacteria bacterium UBA3532 | reverse complement strand
CCTTTTAAATCACCACCGTGATAACCGTGTTTGCTAGTGACATCCAGCCCACCATGAGACAGGCCAGCAGCATCGCCATTGTCGTTGGATGGGTCGCCATTCCAGAAGCGATCGGTCATCACCATATAGATAAATTCGTCTTCAATCGGGCGCTGCTGATAGGGGACAGCATAATCCGGGTGCGGAGCGGATGAGGGTTGTTCAGTTGGTGCACTTTCTTGGCTGTCGAAGTCTACATCGGTACATCCGTTCAGCAGGGCTAGCAGCGCTAAAAAGGAAAATAAAGCGGTAATATTTTTCATGTTCCTATCTCATTGAGAATGATAGGGCTATTGTAACCACTAGATGTGTTAGCGTCTTTTAGAAATGTGAGGGTTTCAAAAAGCGATGCTTGTGGAGGGGGGCTTGGTGGCGCTTCGACAGGCTCAGCGAGCGGGGTGGTGCAGTGTAAGGCGCTTCGACAGGCTCTGCGAGCGGGGTGGTGCAGTGTAAGGCGCTTCGACAGGCTCAGCGAGCGGGGTGGTGCAGTGTAAGGCGCTTCGACAGGCTCAGCGAGCGGGGTGGTGCAGTGCAAGGCGCTTCGACAGGCTTAGCGAACGGAGATGGCTAAGTCTTCGAGTTTAATCTGCGAACCGGTTGGCTGAGCTTGTCGAAGCCCTGCGTATGATGTCGCTATTCTATTTTGCATTGTTATTGGCTAAACCCTTCGAATGAATTTCTACGAGTGCCAGGAAATGTCTATTTTTCGGTGTTTGGCCACGCAGTCTCGCAGGTAGAGATTAATCAGGCTTTGGTATGGCACGCCATTCTCCTCGGCCATTTCTTTGAAATAATCGATAACGTCTTCGCTGATTCGCATTGTCACCGGCTTTTTCAGCTTTGATGCGTAGGGGTTTTTTCTGGATTGCAGTTGAGATAGATCGTATTCGTCTTTCATCGCGATTCACCATAATACTTGCTTTCGGCTTTAGTGGCTTCTTCAAACGAAACTCCGTGTTTCCTTTTATTTCTGGACGCCTTTTCTGGGTCCCATTCGAAATTAATCATATGTACAGTGTATGTACGGTTGAGTTCGTGTGTCAAATACCTTTGGTTTATGCTTTATTCACGTAGAACACTGGTGGGTGGAGTCAAAACACAGCTGGTTTAGTCGAAAACGCTTCGACAAGCTCAGCGAGCGAGTTTTGTTTAGCTTGCCAGATTAACTGGAAGAACTGGTTGGCTGAGCTTGTCGAAGCCCAGC
>DFOV01000347.1:7119-7501 GCA_002376965.1 Gammaproteobacteria bacterium UBA3532 | reverse complement strand
TGGCTGAGCTTGTCGAAGCCCAGCTAATGCCCTGACGAAACCAACAATCTAATAATCCACATCACTCTTAGAAGCAATCATCACCACTTCAGAGACACCACTGAGTTTATCCAGCTCAGCGGTCAGAACTTCCGGCGTAAACTCTTCACGCAAGACAATATCGTAGGTGAGTTTGATCAGCTGGCCATCGCCGGATGGCTCCATGTGGAGCAGGTTGGAGCGTTTGGCGTGTTGGGTGATCAGGTTGAGATAATCGGCGCTGCTGTCCTTTTGGTCGAAGATAAAACGCAGGATGAATTCGCTTTTGTAGAGCGCGCCGAAGTTGAAGTAGTGAGTGATGAGCGCCAGGGCGGATAAAAATGCAGTGGCGGCTCCTGCCAGG
>DFOV01000347.1:0-6819 GCA_002376965.1 Gammaproteobacteria bacterium UBA3532 | reverse complement strand
CAGTGGCGGCTCCTGCCAGGAAGTAGTTGGAGGTGCCAGCAGCCATGCCGATGGCGAGCCCGGCGAAGACGTAGGCGGTGTCTTTGGTGTCTTTGACAACGGTGCGAAAGCGGATAATCGACAGCGCGCCGACCAGGGCAAAAGCGCGGGCCAATGAGCTGCCTATTACCATCATCACCACTGCGACTACGAAGGTAACAAACAAGATCGTCAGCGTGAATGACTGGGAATAAGACAAGCCTTTGTGGGTGATGCGATAGATAGTTGCGACCACAAAACCAAGGGCAATCGCCAGGCACATGTTAATCAGCATTTCGATGTAGCTGTAGGTCAGCACATCCGATGCAGCGGATAAAAATTGGTCGGTTGTTGGGTCCATTTAGTCTTCCTCCACGAGTTCTAGGGCCTCCAGGCCATAGCAAATTTTTGAGATTGATTTTCTTGTTAGTTGGTAGGCCTGAATCAAGCGATGGAACCAGGCGGGAATATGGCGTTTGAATTTCACTTCCATTACGGTATAGCCCGGTAGTACACGCCGTGTGCGATCGGTTAATTCTGGAGCCAGTCCACTGGATTGGGAGGCTTGGATCTGAGCATCAAAAGTCAGCCGAAATTCGGGGTCGTAGCGGCTGATATAAGGGCGTCGCCAATAGTCGATCAGCGCGGCAGCTTTGAGGTGTTTGCGATAATATTCGAAGCAAAATTGCTGAGTGACCGCGCTGCTATTGCAGACGCTAAGTAGATCAGGCAACGGGTTATCCGGCGCTGTGTACGCGACGGGCGTGCGGTGTTTGAATACCAGTTGATTGTGGCGACCTTTGATCTCTAAAAATTGTGGTGTTTGTGGGCTGGGCGTTTGGGTATAGGTACGCAGCCGAAATTTGGCACGCTTTTTTAATCCCTCCACTTTGTCGAAATAGCAACTGTAAGCAGGGTCGTCAAAATACAGGCTGCGCACAAAATATTGGTGGTGCGGTGTTTGGGCGACAAAGGGATCAAATTCAACAAAGTGGGCCAGCTCGCGCTCAAACTCTTTGCGCAGATCGTTAGGTAGTTGATATTTAAACTCAAATCGGGCGAAATGGAGCTGAGGCCGACGGGCATTGGCTTGACTGGTCATTGGGCTATCCCTCGACGGCTGGTATCTATTTGCGGTGGCCGGTGTAAATCAAATTGGTGAAAGCGATGTTGCTCGTCGTCAAAGCGTTGCCAATTACTAGCTGAAGCGGGCTTGGCTTCGGCTGCGTGGGTATGGCTGTCGATAGTGATGCGCTTTTTGGTGCTGTGAAAGGCTGGGCTGAGGTGGCTTTGGCTGATTGCCAGCCGTGAGCCTTTTTTTACTTTAAACAGGCGCTGGTTATTAGCGATGTGTGAGTAGTAGATATAGGTGAAGCCGCCTTCCGGGTAATGATCGTTTTTCTGGAAGTTTTTAATCACCAGACCGTTATCGCTGATATGGCTGTTGATAACGCGGGTCGCTGAGCCATCTTTGGTCAGCAGTGCGCCTTTGTTGTGTTGAATACGCACGTTTTCAATGCTCATCAGGCTGTTTTGACCATTGGAAATGCCTTTGTCGGCGTTAAATAAAATGGCGCTATCTCGCAAGAGTACCTGACTATGCATGGTATCAATGCCTTCTGCGCCATTGTGTTGAATCAGGCTGTTGGTGATATTGGCTGACGCTATTTCCAGATCGATGGCATCGCCGGTGGCGTGCTCTAGCTGGCTGTTATTGATGGTGATACCTGAATAGATGGCATGAACCAGGTCATCACTGTTCTGGTTGTGATGAATGCGGCAATGACTTAGCTGAATATTGTTGACCTTATGCAGCGATAGCATCGCCGTGTAGTAAATCAATGGGGTTTTAAAGTGACTGCCACCGCTGATATCACAGTGCTGGAATTGTGAGTCAGATGCCTGATCGAGCAGCGCTACTACCCCAAATGGCTGCGTGCTGGTGCGGGCTTTAAAAACGATAGGTTGATCTGGCGAGCCCAAGGCGGTCACAGGGTAATGAAATAAAACCGATGCATTGGCATCCAATACTATTTGAGTTCCTGGTGCGATGCTAAGTGGCTGGCGAATATGGGTGATGCCACTGATGGATACTTCACCTTGCCACTGCAATGGTGCTGGTGGAGCAGGGGGCTGATAGTCAGTGGTTGGTGCCTTATAGCGGATCAGGTGGGTTTCGAGGCGTTCGAATAGCTGGCCCGCAGCTGCTTGGTAGTCCTTGCTGGAATAGAAGTTTAGATTGATCGAAAAATGGGGATCGATGGCGACTGCTGGCCGAAGGCGTTCGAGCCAGGCTTTTGCCTCCGAAATAAATTGTGGTAGCACGTCGCGCTGCTGGTAGTTGGCCAGGGCTTGGTTCACTTCGTATACAAAGCGTGGATCAGCCATTAATACCTGATCAAGATAGTGATGGTAGGGTTGAGGCTGAGTGTTTGCCTTCCATCCCTCGGCATCCCAGACAATGGGTTGGAAGCGCCCGAGAGCATGATCGTAATAAAGCCGCCAGTTGTGATGGTCATCGACATTGGCGCTGAGCACCCATTGATTAAACAAATAGAAGCGCGCAAAGCTTGGGTAGTCGACCACTTGGCGGATCAGCGCATAATTAATCGGCTGTTGGTGGATGAGTTCGATCAATAAATGCAATGGCGCGCGGTTCTTTTCGGGATAGTCGCTATTATGGGCATCTTTCTCCCACAGGCCAGGATGCACAAATAAATGGTTATCGACGCCCTGATAGCGATCGCGGTCGGCAACATCACCGGCATAAATATCGCCAGGCATGCGGTGTTGATTGAGTAGGCTTTGCTCATTGATTTGTTCAATCAGTATATAAATACCAGCAGGTTTGCCGTTCATATTGACCCACACCGGCAAGACTTTCGGAGTCAACAGGCCCATCCGCTTCGCCAGTTGGTGGGCTAAAAAGGCTTCCAATATGCTGGGATTGCTGGGTACGACCAAATCAAAAAAGTTCATACCTTCAAACTGATGGTGGGCATCGAGTTTGATGCGCAATGATTTTTTGTCACCGCGCCAATGCAGTGGATTGCTGCCACGATAACGTAGTCGAACGGGAGTGATGTGTTGATTAGCATGAAGCTGGGCGTGAATATAGCGCTTGCCCGACTGGGGCAGGTGGCTGTTCAGGCCATTGATATCCCCTTCCTGAGCAAACAGGTTTAACTGCATGATGCCCCGCAGGTTTTGTACCTCTGGCTGGTTGGTGCGTTGCAGGGTTTGATGAAGCGCAGATGTCGCACGGTAGTCCATGATCTGGCTAAGCGTTTTGTTATATTCAGGCAGTACGCGTGGTTCATATTCACTAAACTGTTGCCAGCTTTGGTGCAACCATATAGCCAGCAGCAGGGTGAGAGGTGCGGTTATCCAAAGGCTATAGCGCCAGCAGCGGCGCAGTATCGAAGGCGTCATCATCGTCATTGGACTAAGTGTTGAGTGAGCAGGGCATATTGTTGAGGATTCAACAGCGAGGGTTCGGTGACGGCAGCCGATGTTGTTTGATTGGCATTTTTGCCTGGCATATCTGTCGGCGTTGGTTGTCGGTGGTTGGCAATACGCTGTGAGGCTTGTTGACGTTGATGTTGATAGCTGGCGACAAGGCGGCGTGCCTGAGCGTCTTGATAGACCTGGTGAACCAGTGCTGCATAGGCTTCGCCTGTCGCTGCATGCTCAGGGAAGCTGGCCGCCAGTGGGGCGACGATGGCCAGGGCTTTTTCAGGGTGATCGGGTAAAAAGCTTTGGGCATAAGAAAGCTGCATGGGAAGAATTCGCTGATTCTTTTTCGCCCACTTGCTGAGTGACTTGCGTTCGGGCTTTGGCAGTAAGGATAGTTTGGGCTGTAACTGGTACCACAATGTATTTTTTAACGGTGTTAGCCGGTGGTGCCTGCCAATGTCGCCCAGCGCCTCAAATTCTTGCCATGCTTCGACGTTGCTGGTGCTGGCCTGGTTTTGCCAATAGTGGTCGTGGCGTTGCAAGTAGCTGTGGCCTAGTTTATCTATCCATTGGCTGCTAAAGGGGAGGGCGCAGAAAAATACCAGCAACGCGGAGCTGATGCCAAAGATACAGCGTAGCCAGTGAAGTATTTTTCTTTTGAGCAGGTAAAAAGCCATAGCGCCCTCAATAGAATGAGACCTTCAACAATCAGGGGCCGCGATTGAAAAAGGCCCTCTTTGAAAACGGAGAAATGCGTTGCTGTTTGCCGTTCCGTGGCGCTGTGTTAGTTCTTGGGTGGCGGTTTAATAGTCATACTGCCATTGCACAAACCAGCTTTGGCGCTCGCGATCGCGTCCTTTCACTCCGTCTTCATCGCGGTAGCTGAATTGCAGTTTGTGGTCGTGCTTGTCTATGAACCAAGTGCCGCCTAATTCCCAACGATCCCAGTTTTCCTGCCAAACCGCGCGAGAAGTAAAGCTTGGCGTTGCATCAGTATCTGAGCGCATGGTTTCATAGGCTGCAGCGAGTTGCAGCGTTTTCGGAATCACCATATAGCCGCTTTGGAGGGCGAGAATATCCAACTCAACATCACCATCGGTAATAATACCGACACTTAGCTCTTCATTGGCATCAGGCAGGCGCACAGCATCGGCTTGGATGCGGTTGTATTGGGCGCTGACTGAGAGGCGGTTGGCTTGATAATTGGCAGCGAGCTCCAGCCCTTGGGCATCTTCATAAAAACCAGGGTTGTCTTCATCGTTGTCCCAATAAAACGCAGCGACGGATAGGGTTAGCTCCGACTTGTCACCAAACAAGGCTTCACTATAGCGCGGCTTGCCCAATAGGCTATAGTCGACGCGACCAACGTAAAGCATGCCATCATCAATGAGAGCATCATCTATATCGGTATGTGACCACGGGCTGATAAAGCGCACCTCAGTGCCAGTGTCTGCATAGACTGAGGCTTTGGCTAATGAGAAGTAGAGGTTAACCGGCTTTTTCCAATCCGTCTGAACATGTAGCCCGGGTTGTCGGCTAGGTGTACCGTAGTTGTTCTCCCCGACCAAGCTGCGTTCAGCAAATTGTTGCTCCGCCGATGAGATCATGCGTTCACGAGAAAAAGGCACGGTCTCGTTGCCGAGTTTTATCTCGACTCCCTTGATGCCGTCATAGCCGATGTAGGCATCTTTTACCGAGTTTGGCCCTTTGCCCAATTCCCAAGCCAGCTTGGCTTTCCAGTCGTTGATTGAAGCTTTTATATAGGGGCGCAGGCGTCGAAAGTAGGTCTGATTTTCTGATGTTTCATCACCATTGGCCAGTGTGGTTTCGCTGTCATAGTGCTGAACCACCACACGACCACCAACTTCCAACTTATGGCCGTCGCTGTCAATGATGTCGTACCCCGCCCAAGCGGGCAGGGTGGTGGTAGCAAGCAGGATAGGTATTACTCGTCGCATGTTCGTTCCTTATTTACAGCTGATCTCGGGCACTGCGGATCTTGCGTGAGAAATAGTCACTCACTTCATTCGATATCGTCGGATCGAGATCGCCGGGATCGCCGGGTGCTCTGTCATTGCCATCGGGATCGATCAGGTCTTTGATTACTTGATAGCGCTGATTAAAGCCATCGAAATGAAAGTTGCCAACAACCGGGGAGGTAAACTGATCGACATAAGCTGTGTATTGTTCGCGGTAGGCGTCAATCGCCATGACTTTTTCAGCTAACGGACGAGGACGACTAACGATATCGTCCCACCACTCATAAATGTCGGCATTGGCGATATCAAATGGCTGCCAACCTTCGCCAAAAGAGTGGTCGTAGTCGTAAGGGATAAACCGGATCTTATCGTTATTGGCGAAATAGAGATAATAGTTATTACCCATACCCCAGTAGTCATCAGGCATACCGATAAGAACGTTCATTGCCAGAGCGCGCAGAAAATCCTGGATCTCGAAGTTGGCGTCCAAATACGCCTTGAGATCGTCTCCGCTTAGATCGTTTATCTGATTAACAAAGTTAACTATGGCCGTGTGATCCTCTTCATCTTTATTGGTTTTCAGATCGTAGGTTGGTTTAAAGCCTTCGTCGTCTTCCAGGCCGATGACGTTGCCATCATTGATATTGAACTTCTCAAGAGTTGCTGGGCCACCCCATTGCCACAGGCACTTATACAGATTACCTTCGTTGCCATCGTCGCCGTACCGTTTGCGCAAAAAGGATTTGTCGACTGGCTCAACCATGGTGTAAATGCCATAGTCAATGGTTTGATCGCCGATATGAAGGTATAACCGTGTGGTTCCGGTCAATGGTGCATAAACACCGACCTGATTAAATAGATCATAAGCATAAAGCTCGCGGGTATGAGAGCGATCTTCTGAAATGGTAGGTGACTTTAGATTCACTGCGCGTAAATTAGCAAAGCGCCGTTCGTTACGTTCCAGATATGCCAGAGAGTCTTCTTCCATGTTAAAGGTTTCGTCGAACTTTATTTTGAAATGTGCAACTTCAAATCCAAAGCCTCGTTGTGGAATAGCTCGGGTGGTATTGCCACGAATACGAAAGCCAACATCGCTGATATCATAGGTACCGGAAACCGTTGTAATGCTGGTGTCGGCATGAAAATACTCTTTGGAGTCGATATTACGTTCCAGGTTGTCTATGAAATCGTCCCACTCGCTTTCGGTCATGCGAACATCAATGCGATTGAGGTTGTTATGATTGAAAAACTCGTAATACAAGGTCAAATCCTGATCACCGGTGAAGTGGGATTGGTGTGGATTGGTAGAATACTCCGACGGCTCAGGCTCAGGCTCAGGCTCAGGCTCAGGCTCTGGCTCAGGCTC
>DFOV01000114.1 GCA_002376965.1 Gammaproteobacteria bacterium UBA3532 | reverse complement strand
TAATCGACCACAGCCCGTCCCGAGTTCCTTTCAGTGGGTGAAGTCTGAAGCCCGGAAGATCTATATCGTCTATCACGCAAGCTGTATCAATCGCCGCTAATTGCATTCTTAGCTTCTTGGAGTGTTTAGCCTGAATACCGGAAGCACTGCCTGTTTCAAAGAAGCGTCTCAGGCCTTTGTGTTTGAATGATTTGATCATAAGTTGATTGTAGCGCTATGCGCAACGCGAATCAATCAAGTCGCTGTCAGAAAAAGAACTTCCTCGCAGGACGCCCATTTCGGCACCGCACCCAACCCCTAACCACCTGAAATCCAATAAACATTTGACCCCGATCAAGCATTTCTCGCGTGGACTGGTGCAAAATGTTACCGTTACCAAAAATTAAATAGATGTAACAAACTGCTGCGTTGTGGATGCTTGAATCGTGTGAGGCTTTTGCCCCTGTGGTTGCGCATTTTCCCATCTTTAGTTTTCTTCGCATTTGCCGGTTCCCGGCGCATAAAAAAGTCACTTTTAAGTGGCTGAAAGTTGTTGGCGTTTGCTGTTTGAACGCCTGCTAGAGAGCAACTTTCCGATATTTTAGACCATGGTTGTACCAGTAAAATTGGCTGTACCACTTGATGTGGTGGTGCCTGTTATTTATTGGATATGGCGAAATAGTGGTTCGGAAAAAATATAATAAAAAGGAAGAACTATGATCCCATCTCGTTTTAAAACGACGTTGTCTTGTGCTGCTGTGTTTGCTGGTCTATCCCTTGGTGCTACGCCAGGGCAGGCCGAAATTGCTGCTACTCATATTTATCATAATCATATGCCGAATTTCTGGCCTTATTATGATGTTTCCCAATACTCAGGTACCAAAGTCGGTGATCCGATTCGTTATATGTATGACGGGAAGGTGTTGAACCTGAAAAACAGCCCTCCGTCGAACTACACGTTTTTTATTCCTAGCTCAGGCGAGCCGATGCCGCACGATGATTTGACGTCTTATTATTCGCATCATGCCAAAAAAGGTGCCTATTTAAGCTGGCCGATGGATACCGCCAAAAACAATAATGGCCCTCATCCGCTAAGCCAAACCCATGTCACGATGTCTGCCTCGGTGATGAACAATGTTCAAAGCTTTGCCGAATTGGCGAATTTGGATGGCTATCATCTGGGGTGGGGCGACTATTGGCTGGATACTCAGCAGTCAGTTAAAACCACCAATGGCTATAATGCGTTGGACACGATCCATTTCAGTGGCCACCATTCGATGGGGCCGTTGGTCGGGAATGACTATTTTTTGAAGGATTTGATTTATCAAAATGTGACCCTGGCTCAAGACTATATGTTGGGTGATAAATTTACTTCGTCTACGGGTTTTTTCCCAACCGAGCTGGGCTTTTCTGAGCGGATCATTCCAGTACTTACCAAGCTTGGCATCGAGTGGTCTGTTTTAGGTAATGTGCATTATTCCCGCACTTTGAAAGATTATCCTTATCTAAATGATCCAGGAGTGGACACGCTGGTGTCTCCGCCGAATCGCGCGGATTTGCAAAATGAAAGTGGTGTAGGCGAGTGGGTTTCGCTGCCAATGTTTAATGAGCAACAAGTGACACAGAATAAGTTTCCGTTTGCTTCTATTCCGCACTGGGTTCAGTACATCGACCCCGAAACGGGTGAAGCTCACAAAGTGGCTGGGATTCCTGTTGAGCAGGCCAGCTCGTGGGAGGAAGGCTATCAGGGCAGTGTGACGGCAGGCGTGTTGAAGTCGTTTGAAGACGAGGCCGGCAGTTTGGGACGTACCCAATATTTCGTTATTGCGCATGATGGCGATAATTCGTCGGGCCGCGCAGGTGATGGTGGCACATGGGCGAATTCGGGATTTGTGACTTATTCTGATAGTGGCGTGACAGGTAAGGGTGTCGAAGAATATTTGCGAGCGCATCCTATTCCAGAAAACGACATTGTGCATGTGCAGGATGGCTCGTGGATTGATACGCGTGATTCGTCTGCTGATCCAACATGGTATCACTGGCATCTTCCTATGGGGGTGTGGAGTGGTCAGCTGGCTGATTTTAATGCGGTCAATGGCACTGAATATCCTCAGTTGTCAGCGGCCAATGGCCAGCTACGCGGACATATGCCGTCATTGGAGCTCGGCTATCACTACCTCGAACGCAACTTTGCCTTGCTTCAAGCCGCAGAAAACTATGCTAAAACGGCAGAGCAGATTTGGCTGGATGATCATCCAAACCACTGGTCACCGTCTTCGACCTTGGATCATGAAGTAACCTATCCTGGTAATCAGCTTAATCCGTGGATGATGTCTTATCCGGTGAAAGGCGATCCGAATAACGATTGGGCCGGTGGCGCAAATCCTGCCGAGCTAGCTTGGTATTTCCTGATCGCATCGATTGATTCTGGCTTTGGTTATTACGATGAAAATGTCGATGACAACGTGAAGCCAACCGTATCGTTTAATCAATCGCTGTATTTCTCCGAGCCTTATGTCGAAGCGCGAAAAGCCCAAGATCGCACCGGGCCTTCTATTTGGTGGCCACAGCGCTATCCCTATAATCCAGGCAGCGTGAATAGTTCGAAAGCTGAAGGTTGGGCAACCATGTATATGAACAATGTGTTTGCCATCTACACCTATGCCTATGACTTGAGTGATATTGCTGATATTCAGGTGAAGGTGCGCGTTCATAGCAGTAAAGTGGCCGACCCCATCGACAAAACCTATCAGCTCTACGATCCGGCGGCCCATGCATCTGATCCAAAGGTTAACCCCAATAATGTGGGTGATTGGGTCAGTTATAGCATGAAAGTGCGTGATCTAACCCCTGATATGAATGGTGTTGCCTGGCAGCCAGCAGGTAAAGAAACCTTTGAAGTGGTGCCTGCGCAGAAAATTGGTGACCTTTATTATACCTATTTTGATACCTACCGAGATCAATTGCTGGATTACTACATCGAGGCTACCGATAGCCGAGGTAATGTTACCAAAAGTGAAATCCAGCAGGTCTATGTTGGCGCTGGTCGCTATAGCGTTTCGAATGGCAAGCAAGTGGAAGATTTGAATGGTTCTATCGAAGGCGAGCATCCCTTCTTCACCGATCAGGGCATTCGACAAAACGTGACGGTGTATTTGCAGTCGGCGACGGCGGGTCAAAGCAGTTTGACGGTTAATAGCAAAGAAGATGGATTGGTTGATTGGAATAGCGCCACGTTATCGCCTATCAATGGCAGCGATGTCTATTTTCGATACAACGCCAGTTATAGCGACGAGGCCAGCGGGTTATGGGTACGCTTTAATGACGGCGGGCAGTGGGTGCCAAGTGATAGTGGGCTCAAGCTAACGGAAGGCACCTACACCCTGTATGCCAACGGCACCTTAAGCAACGGCGCACCAGATGATCTTAAGTTTGAAGCGACTATCTATTACAGCAGTGCATGGCTAACCAGCTGTTTGCATTATCGAGTGGATGGCGGCACTTGGACGACGGTTCCAGGTGTGCAAATGTCTGATGTAGGTAACGATTGGTTTAGCACCACAGTGGACATGGGCGCAGGTAGCGAAGAGGAGTTTGTACCCAATGATTGTGGCAGTACTTGGGATAACAACGGCGGCAGTAATTACAAAGTCGGCCCAGGAGTCTGGAATGTGAAAGACGGGGTGATAAATGAAGGCGTGCCATCGGACGCAGGTAACGGTGCCCCTGTTGCTGTGATCAATCCCGGCAGTCAGTCGGTGACTGAAGGAACGGTTTTGACCCTTAGCGCTGCATCTTCAACCGATGATAAGGGCGTTGTCAGCTATTTGTGGAGCACAGGTGAAACCACAGAGTCTATCAGTATCACGGTTAATACCACGCAAACCATTTCGCTTACTGTAGCGGATGAAGAAGGGCTGACTGGAACAACCGAGGCCACCTACTCGGTTAAATCGGGTTTTGATAGTGAGTTTGATACCCTTTATTTCCGTGGTACGCCAAACAATTGGGGCCAAACGGCTATGGAGCTTATCGCCGATAATACCTGGCGAGTGAACGTGATCTTTGAAGGTTTGGCGAACCAGCGTTATAAGTTTGATGTGCATGGTGATTGGGCGGTCAACTATGGTGACGATGGTGCAGACGGCGGGTTGGACTTTGATGGCGATGATATCTTCACCGATTTTGTTGGTGTGTGCGATATTTTCGTCAATGACCAAACCTTAACCTATCGAAGCGAATGTGAGTCTGAACTGGCGCCGCCTGTGGCTGTTGTGTCACCAACGAGTGTACAAGTGAGTGTGGGTGAAAGCGTTACCTTGAGCGCAGCTGGTTCACCTGATCCTGATGGTGGTAGTCTGACCTATGCTTGGTCGACAGGAGAGAGCAGCGAGTCGATCAGCGTTGTTTATGACACCGCCGGAACCTATAGCTTGAATGTTGTGGTTACTGATAGCGATGGGTTATCCGACGAAGCGACAGCAACCGTCACTGTTGTTGAATGCTGCAACACCTTTACCAGCAACCTGGATAGCTTGTTGTTTAGAGGTACACCGAACCAATGGCAAACCAGTGCTATGGAACTGGTTGCTGATAATACCTGGCAGATTGTGGTGACATTCGATGGCCAGGCTGAGCAGCGTTTCAAATTTGATGTAACGGGAGACTGGTCGCT
>DFOV01000210.1 GCA_002376965.1 Gammaproteobacteria bacterium UBA3532 | reverse complement strand
GCAAATCGATAGTAAGATTTTACAAAGCAAGATTTACCGCCTTGACTGTTGGCCAATATTTGCCCTAACTCGGGCAGTGTATTATAAGGATTGCTGACATTGGTGCCGATGCCATCAACATCATTCATGTCGCCAGTGGCATCAATTGCCAAGCCATTTTCTGTGTCGATCCACTTCCCGGCTTTATCGAAGTGAGAAAAGCCAAAGCCTACGCCATCAATGTATTGATGACACTCGTTACAGATAGGGTCTTGGGTATGAACCTGGAAGCGTTCACGCAGGGTAAGTGTCGGGTCAACTTCTGGGAAGCTAACAACGATACCTTCCGGTTGTGGCAGCTCTTGGCACAATAAATAGTTGCGTACGAAGAAGCCGCGTTTAACCGGATGCATTTCCGAGAAGGTTGCGTTGCGCGCAAGGTGTGAACCATGGCCTAGTAAGCCTGAACGTTGGTTGTAGCTATAACTGACCATGTTGTTAACGCCAGGAGATAGGCCATAGAAGATCGCCAGTTCATCGGATGCAATGGTGTAGTTCGCGGTGAGCAGCTCTTCATAGGTACTGGTTGAGTCAAAGAGTACATGTGAAAAGAAGTCGCGGGTTTCATTCAGCATGTCGTCGGCGACGTTGATAAAATCCGGGTCATCACGCGTCACACTGGTAACGCCATTGACATGTAGCCACTGCGTAGCGAAGTCTCCAGCTGTTTCTCTTGCGCGGGTGTCGTTCGACAATCGTTGTGCTTCGCTAAGCACACCGGCAGCAGTACCCAAGTTGCCAGCATCGGCGGCAGCCATCAAGGTGCTATCTGGTGTTGTGCCCCAGAACATATAAGAGAGCAGGGTAGCTACCTCATAGTCGTCGAGCACGTAATTGCCATTCGTCAATACACCGGCCTCAACACGATAGAGGAAGTTCGGCGAAGACAGCATCGTTTGTGCTGTGATAGCCCCACCGCTTGTATTGAAGATATTGGTATAGCGAGATACTTCTGCTGAAGTTAATGGACGTCGGAACGCTTGTTTGCCAAAGGTCGCGATATCTGCGCTGGAGTTTATCGGGTTACTAAGACTAACCAGCTCTTCCGCCAGAGCGATATAAGCATTTAAGTGGGCGTTGGACACCGTCGCTGTTTCTGCGTTGTTCACAAAGCCATTTACCGATGCCTCTTTAGGCACAGCAGCCATAGATACGGGCGTTACGCCTAATAAGTCGTCAACTGTGCGTACATATTCATCACGCGTTAGTAGGCGAACCAGGCGCGGTGAGGTACTTGGCCCTTGATCACAGGTCAGAGGCGTATCACGCAGTTCGATCATAATATATGCAGCGAGAATCTCAGCACAGTCTTGGTTACAGCCACCTGGATTACTTGGCGGCATGGTATCGCGGATTTTAACCACCAGTTCATCGAAGGTGTCGGTTGCTGGTGTGGCGACATTTAATGCCGGGCCAACACCACCTTCACCATTGCTACCATGACAGCTAGAACATTGGCTGGCGTAGGTTGGTTCGGCTGTAGGGTCGATACCTTGGAGCTTGAAGGTCGGCGTGATGGTTAAGCCTTTATTTGGCATCACAACCTGAACTTCTCGCTCAGTCAGTTGATTATCGACAATGTAAGCAACGCCATCACCGACCCAGTGGTCAAAGACCTGTCCTGGAGGAACGGTGGCGGTTACGGTAACGATAGTTCCTTCGGTATAGGTTCCATCACCGCTGCCGTTGTTTTGAGTTGCGTTCAGTGTAACCAGTAGATATTCATCACCACTGCTGGTCGCGCCGTTACCGGCCCAGCTGGCTCCATCGGCATTGGTCAAACCGGTGAATTCGGTGTGCTCAGTGATGTTAACCAGATCGTCGGTTTTGTTGCCGTTGCCGCAGTTGTTAAAGATGGCATTGATCGAACCATCGGTTGCCAGATTTTCCGAAGGTACCTGATATTCATACCAACCGTTATTACTGGTTAATGTAGCACCAGGCCAGGTTGAAACTGCCACGCCACTGCCATTCCAGGTGTGGACACACACCTGACTCCAATTGCTGGGATTATTAAAGCGTAACCAGATGCCAGCTCCGCCGATGGCAACGTCGGCTGTGGCGCTCATGCCCATATAGTCTATCTGTACAACAGCTTCCCCTTCGCTTGAAAGCGCACTCAGGTGGCCGCTGGCATCAACGGCAACGTCTGCCGCGCCACTAATAACAGACCAGCTACTATCTGGCGAGGCGGATACATTCACAAACGAACCATCGCCCATTTCGGCAACAGCGATTAGAGGATAGGTATCGGTGAGGGTAACAACGCGCGGAGCAATTTTCAGAGCGACAATGGCTCCAGCATCTTGAACGCGCAAATCAATAGTTCCGACGGGAAGCCCTGCTATCTCGGCGCTAATGGTGACGATTCCCGTCGCTAATGGGGTTAGCTCGATACTTGGGCCACTTAATGCCGCGACGTTAATAATGCCGGTGTCGCTGGTTGTCCAGGTTACCTGGCCATCGTAGTCTTTCCAGAAACCATTGTCGTATATGGCAACGGTTTGCAGAGTGACTGTGTCATTAAGATCGACCACCGCATCGTCGGTAGTAATGCCCAATTCGCTAACGGTTGCTCCAGCCGCTTCGATCCAGTCATACATAAGCTGCGCTGCTTCTTCATTGGTATAGCTGGAGCCGTTTGGCATGCGGCCATTATTGGATGACTGGCGGATATAGAGACCAGAGGCGCTCGGATCAAATATCTCAACTTTACTGCTACCAATGTTGGTATGGGCGCTGACGATGTTCATGTCGACCAATCCGGTGTCATAGCGCAAGTCCATGCTTTGCGGATTGGCATGGCAGTGAGCGCAGTTGACATCCAGGTAGGCTTTGCTGCGCTCAAGCAAGCTGGCGCTGCTATCGGCTGGCGCGGCATAAGCTTGATAACTTGATGGCGCTAGCAAGTTAGTGTTAAACAGAGATATGGAGTTAAGGGCTGCCAACTGGTTATCTGTCACTGTTGGGTAATCAAAATCGCGGTTGAGTTGGCGTGTTTCGACACTTAACGGAACATTGTTGGAATGGCAAGTCGCGCACTGAGTTGAGTCGCGATTGGTAAATACGCGGGTTTCAACTGCACCATCAATATAAATATTATGTGCGCTTTGCTCTGGGTTGTAGACCAGATCTGCGTCGGTTCCCGAAGCATTCCATTTATAATTCAATGCAATCCAGCCCGATGTTTGACGAAATAGTACCGAGGTTTCAAAACGGGTTGCGTTGCCTTGAGCATCGGTAGGTACTTCTAAATGTTTTACAACGGCCGTTCCCACTGGCAACTGCCACTCGCCTGTTGCTGAAAAGTCGATGGTGGCATTGCCTGGCAATGCCAGAAAGTGGCGTGCCGTTAGTCCGTCAAACCATCCTGCCACATTCACATCGTATTCAATCACACCTGGTGTTGGGGTGAGGTTTGCTGTATTGCTGAAAAGGCCCGTTTCTGACAGCTTGGTCGGGATGGTGACGCTTTGGACATCGTTATCGACCAGCCGGAAAAGTTTAGAAACCACATTGGGCTGTTTCTCAAAGTTGTAGGATACGGCAAGGACATCGCCATCGAGATCGGTACCAAAAGCGGCGAGTCGTTCTGGAAAGCTTGAAGTGACGGTTTCAACATTACCGACACTGTCAACCGCCCACACTTTGCCGGTATCGTAGTCACCGTATATAAACTTGCCTTCCAGCAACGGCAGAGCACCACCGTGGTAGAACACGCCACCGATCACTGAGGCGGCCCCGCCATTGTGGCGGTAATAAGCATGAGGAGGCTGGTAGTCGCTGGCACAGTCGGCATTCTGATAGTCATCGCTGCCCCAGTAACCTCTATTCTGTAAGCCATCACACACCGGCCAGCCGTAGTTGCCTCCGCTGATAACGCGGTTTACTTCTTCATAGGCATTTTCAGAGGTTTCGTGACCGACATCGCCAACGTACA
>DFOV01000083.1 GCA_002376965.1 Gammaproteobacteria bacterium UBA3532 | reverse complement strand
GTCTCGATCTGCGCAAAAACTTCCTGAGCTTTGGCTGAAACACGGCACGCCTCTTCGACAGAGTCCAGTTGATCAAACATGCGAACATCTGCGCCAGCGATAAAAGAATCTTTTTTGGTACTGGTGATTATCACACCATTGACGTGATCAGCCTGAATACATTCCAGCAACGCTTCAGAGAAGTGCTCAGCAATGGATTGATCCAATGTATTTTGGCTCTCATCAGGAACATTGATCTCAATAATACAAACGTCGCCATCGATTCGTGTATTTAAAGCCGGATGACTCATGCTTCCACCTCCCAAACAAAGGCTGCCCCCAAACCGCCAGCAGCGCAGGCAGTGGTCAAAGCCAAGCCCCCTCCTCGACGTTTCAGCTCATTTAGCGTTTGGGTCATCATTCGCGCACCCGTTGCAGCAAATGGATGTCCATATGCCAATGAGCCACCTAACACATTGAATGCATCCATATCAATTTCACCAATAGGGGTGTCTCGATTGAGCGCTTTTTCGGCAAAAGATCGGCTGGCAAAAGCGTCAATATTACAAAGAGTCTGTGCGGCAAAGGCCTCATGCATATCAATCAGCGTCATGTCTGACAGCGACATCCCTAAATTATCCAGCACCTTTGGTGTAGCGTAGCTTGGGCCTAACAGCATATTGGTTCGGGCATCCAAAGCGGCGAATGCATAGCCACGCAAAAATCCCAGGATAGGATAGCCCAAGGCTTTTGCTCGCTCTTCGGACATCAACAACATGGCAGCAGCACCATCGGTAAGCGGGGTGCTGTTTCCAGCGGTTACACTGCCATATTTTCTATCAAATGCAGGTCGTAAACTGGCCAGCTTTTCCAGCGAAATATTTTCTCGAATATTGTTATCTTTTGAAAATGGTTGTTTATACGGCGGAGGGAAAGCGGTCATGACTTCGCTATTGAGCTTGTTTTCCTGCCACGCTTGTGCAGCTAGACGATGGGAGCGTTCAGCCAGCGCGTCTTGAGCCTCGCGACTCACCTGATTGTCTCTGGCCATTTGCTCGGCAGAAGCGCCCATGGAAAGCCCAGTGGTATAGTCTTTAACCGCTGGAGGAACAGGCAACAGATCCTTGGCGCGTAACTTCTTAAGCAGCTGATATTTCTTACCAAGAGACTTAGCTTTGGTTAAGCCTACCAAGGTTGCTGCCAGCTTTTTGCTAACGCCAATTGGAAGTACCGACGAAGAATCAGCTCCACCGGCAATCCCTACATCGATTTGCCCTAACCTAATCGCATCTGCAATACAGGCAACGGATTGAAAACTGGTGGCACAGGCACGTGATACACTGAACGCGTCAATATGGTCGGGAAGGCCATTTCCTAATACGATTTCGCGCGCGATATTTGGCGCTTCAGGCAATGCCACGACCTGCCCAAAAACCAACTGTTCAATATCCTGCGGCGAGAGGTCAAATCGGGCTATTAGCTCAGCCACAACCATTTTGCCGAGAGATACGGCAGAAAGATCTTTTAGCTCGGTCCACTGGCGGGCAAATGGCGTTCGTACCCCGCCGACCACTGCGACTCTGCGGTCACTACTAGTATTGACCATATTTCCCTACCTTTATGAGTTTCGACGTAGAACTACTTAGCTATAAGCCTATGCAGGAAACTACCACTTTTCAAACGCTTATTCACTCAAACGATAACTTACTACCCGATAGAAGCCATTAAACACATCTTCCTCATGCTCAACTAGCAATGTATGTCCCTGGTCTAAAGCATAATCTTGCAAGATCTTGGTCAGATCTTCCTGCCAAAACCCTGGCAAAAAAGGTTCAACCTTACCTAAAACCCAACGCGTAAACCCAAAGCGGTACAAAAGATGCCTGTTTGGAGTACTACCATATTCTGTAACCAGCAGTTTTCCCCCGGGCTTTAAGACACGAATAGCTTCGCGCAACACACGTTCCCGTGCATCAACAGGCAGTTCGTGCAATAAGAAAAACACAATAACACAACTAAAACAAGCGTCAGCATACCCCAGGTGTTCAGCATTCATTCGCGTACAGTACAGTCGTTTATCGGCAGGAATTTTACGTAGCGTATGTTCAAGTTGAACAGTAGCAACATCGGTTAGATGTAGTGAGTTTGGCGCAGCTCTCTCGGCCAGTGTCGGACTCAAGCAACCATATACACTGGTCAACTGGAGCGGTAAAGATAAGTCCTCATCTTTCAACAACGCCAATGTTTTACGCATTAGCTTCTTGTACTGACCAAAAAGAATAGCGTTAATAATCCACTGATGATCGAAAAACCAAACAGTAGGTCTGAATAAATAGGCCCACCAGTAATATTTAGCCAGGTACCAGGGCGTTGCATGCAAAAACCGCCGATAGATTCTCATTGCTTCCAAAGGGTTAGTTAGCGATAGTGGCGATGCTAGCACATCCCTTAAATCGGTCAAACGAGAACAGTCAAGTTTAATGTCAATTGCTTAGAACCTGAATATGCAAATTACAGGTAGGCCGGAATACAAACGGTTATTTTAACACCATGTGGCGCATTATTTTCTAAATGCAGGCTGCCGCGGAGTCGACGCTTAACGATATTATAAGCTACCGGAAGCCCCAAACCTGGATGCTTGCTGTGCCGCGCCGTGGTATAAAATGGTTCGAACACCTGATCGTGAAGCGTTTCATCAATACCCACCCCGTTGTCTCGATAAACCAGATACAGCCAGCGCTCTTTCTCATAGTAATCAATAGCAATCTGTGGATTATCTATCGTTTCATCAAAGGCATGATCAACACTATTAACCACAAGATGAGATAGCAGTTGGTGTAGCGGCCCCTGCAAGCTCTTAATCGTAATATCTGCATCCCCACGAATCGAGATACCGATATGCTTTTCACTTAGCATTGGCTTTACGCTAGCGGCAAACACGTTGAGCTGCTCATAGACATTAATATCTCGAACTTTCTCTTGATTACTACCATCCGCTGCGACCTGCTTAAAACTGGCTACCAGATTGGCTGCCCGCTTTATGCTGCTTTCCAGAAGCTCTGTCGTTTTTTGACCACTGGTCAGAAAGTTTTCAAATTCATGCTTAGAGATTTGATGGGTATCTTCCATTTTCTTCCGTACTCGACTGAAGCTTTCCGCCAGCATAGAAGAAGAAGTTACGCCAATACCCAGCGGCGTATTGATTTCATGGGCAACTCCCGAAACCAACCGAGTCAAAGAACGCATCTTTTCTGCCTCGACCAGTTCAGATTGAGCTTGCTTTAATTCGTCCATCGTTTTTTTCAGGCTGACATTGGTCTGCTCAATTAGGCGCTCGCGTTCTAGTCGCTCTAATGTAGTTTTAACCTGTTGCGCCGCGATTCCAAGAGCATCCAGCTCTTCTTGAGTGAATGCCTCATGGCTGGCACTGATCCCCACTAGTAAATAGCCAACCGGTTTTAAATTTGATCCAAAAGGTGCACACAATATGCGGCTGTTTTCTCCAGCATAAGCTTGATAGGCTTCCACCTCCAACCATTGTATCCTTCGCATCTCCTTGGCTTCTTCAAATATACTCTGCATGTTGATCGCTGGAGAGCCATCCATCGATTCCAACAATCGATAGCCATGCCCATCGCGTAAAAATACCCAGGCATGCCGAATACCAAAGTAGGTCTCGATTGATAAGAGCAGATTTCTAGCCATCACCTCTTGTGACTGGCTTTCGATCAGCAAACGCTGAACCGTTTGAATAAACTGAATATTCCGCAAGCGGCTATGCAGGCGACTTAACGACAAGTCTTTCTTAGCCAACTCAAGCAACATATTGAGCTTTATATCGATATCAACCACAGGAATTGCTTCTGTAACGACATCTTTCACCGACATTTCAAGAACGCACAGCTCGCGGTATAGCGGGTATTGAAAATCGATACACAGATCGATGCAGTGAGCAAAGGCTCTTTTCGCTCTTTCCAGCTCACCAAGGCATTTTAAAGATTGGCCTTGTTCATAAAAGACAAGTATATGGAGTAAAACATCAGCGTAGCGATGACCCAGCGCTTTATAACCATCGCCTTGTTCCTTAAGTTGCGACACTTCTGTCATTAGCGATAGTCCACTAATCGCTTCAATTGATTGATAAGCAGCATCTAACCCTGAAAGGTTCATCTCATAAACAGCTAAATGACCGCGAATAATATAATAAAGGATCTGAGAATCATCTTTCAGCGTGCCAGGGTTAATGCTATCAAGGTAAATTAGCGCCTTGATATGATCATCGGTTTTTATATGGCAGAAGGCTTTAAGTACGTAGATATCACCAATATCATGGAAAGGGATACTATTGAGATCGAGTGTTTTTAACAGCTTAACCAGCCCACTTAGCATGGACATGGCTTTTTTATAATTACGACTGAGAAAATAGTATTTAGCAATATTCAGAATCGTCGATGCCACTTCTTTATAATCGCGAACGCTCATTACCTGATCGGTCGCTTCGGTAAAAAAGGCGGCGGCGTTCAAATAGTCTTCCATCTGAACATAAACATAACCAATCCCGTTATAAATGCGTAACATTTGCTTGGCATCTTTCAGCTTTAGGCATATGTCTTTACTTTTCAGAAGGTAAAGCAACGTAACTTCACGCTCACCGAGCTGGAATCGAGTAATAGCGAGCTGGTGATAGGCGGTAGCAAGCCCAAATTGATTGCCTTGAGCTTCTGATGTGTTAACGGCCTCTTCGCAACAGCGAAGCACCTCAGCCAACGAGCCATAATGCTCAACATAAAGTAGCGCATGTTTATACAGAAAGGCATGGGCACTTTGATCCTGATATTGACTAACCAGCCTGTCTAAAACTTTATAATGGCTAAAAGGCATAGTGAGCGTTTGTTGATAGCGAATAAAATAGAAGGTCAACAGCACCTTTTTAAGCTCATCATCAGTACCAGATAACTCAGCAAAATTCAGAGCAAGCAATACCGATTTCTCGGCTTCCGCATAATCCATATTCGCTGCCAGACTACTTGCCTTGGCACTATATAGCAGTGATAGTACTGCTCTGCTCAGCCGCACACCGTGCTGATCAATCGCATGTTGAAAATAGCCGATGGCTCCATCTTGGTCTTGGAGATAGCTTAATGCTAGCCCACCAAGATAATAAGCTCTGCCCATGTCATCCGCCGATAAGTATTCAAACTGGTCATGGGTGAGCAATAACTGAAACACATCGCTGGCTTCAGGGTAACATTGGAAATTCAAGGTATTCTCAAGCTTAACCAGCAACGCTTGGCAGCCTTCAGTTTGCTCATCGGAAGCATAACATTCCGATTCAACTGTATCTCCCATACCTGAATCTACAATGGTGTGACGATCTTCAACCTGCTCGATAAACTTATCCCAAGACTCGGTGCGTTCTGCCGACTCAAACCGGTGATGTCGCTGTAACGAGACCAGAACAGTGGCAGTTAAATCACTCAAATCTTTACTCATCCGTTTCAGTAACTGCCATAACCCAGTATCAGCGAGGTGCAAATGGGTAATTTCAATAAAGAGTGGCTGACGCTCAGCAATGACGCGCAGCATGCCTACAATGCCGTCAAGTAACAAGCCAAACTCGTAATCCTGCTCCTCTGTGATCAACGTGTTACGCCGTTTGGTTTTGTTATAGCTTAGATAGCTCGAAAAAATATCTCGATGGCAATAATAAATACCCGCTTGCTCAACAATTGAATCTATATCCAGGCTGTTCTTGGCAAGATAGTCTCTAATCGCAGGTAGAATAGGAAAAAACGGCTCTTTCGCTTCGGCGCTTTTCCCTTTTAATTGAAGGTATTGAAAATGACTGGAAGAGCCTGCGATTGCCGAAGCGATTGCATCTGCAACGGTATCAGGATCGGGGTTGTTAACAAAAAGCATTTGCCCCTCGCCTTGCAAGCAAGCTTGCCAGCTTGAGGTTACTATTTGTCCAAAATAGGAGTCTATGACTTTAGGTGATGCTTTTTCAACAGCCATTAGTGCAAGTGTATATTTACGTTATCACATTAATGATAGTTGATTAGCGCCTGAATGATAGTTGAATAGCACCAGGTTTGTGTATTTTTCTTTTAGCTTTGTCCAGCT
>DFOV01000295.1 GCA_002376965.1 Gammaproteobacteria bacterium UBA3532 | reverse complement strand
TTGAATTTTTACCTCCCTATTACCACAGGAGGGGAGTTGCCTTACAATGATTCAAAGGCTTACCCACAAGGAACCTCCATGCGCCCTGTTTTGCTGCTATTGATTTTTACCATTGTCGCTATGGTTTGTCTGACCACTTACGACGAACCACTGTCCCCCCAATCTCGTCAAATGATTGAACACCTCGAGCAACAACGCTCACAAAATGGCGAGCCTTATTACTACTTATTGGGAATCGACGCCCCAGTCGCCGATACCATTATTGAGAAAGGCAAAAAGCTAAGCCAAAGTGATATAAAGAGAGATAACAACCTCTACACCCAGGCCGCCAGCAAAGAAGCAACCCTGCCATTCCCTCCCACAGGGCACCTGCTACATTGCGACATTGTCCGTGACGACGACTGCCTAGCGCGACTGTTACGCCGAAGTGACAGCTTTCAACCCCATATTGAGCAATACCAAGCCGTGCTTCAACGCTATCAGCGCTTTCTTGAATACAGTGAGTTCCACAGTGTTATGGGCTACCAGGTCGACTCGGTATACCCAAACTACGCTTTTTTAATCAGTGCCAATCAACTGCTGCAGCTAAAGGCCCTGCAAGCCGCGCTGGAGCATTCCCCACAATATGGCCTGTCTATCCTGCTACCCGATTTTGAGCGTCTGCGTTTTCACCTGTCTCAGTCAGACTCCCTGCTCCATACCATGGTTTTCAGTGTAATGCTTCATCGCGATTTAGCTCTTGCAGCCTACCTGCTAGAGCAAGGCGCACAGCTGGAGGAGCCGATTGCTCCCCTCACCGCCAGCGAGTTTTCACTGGCCAACGTCTTAACCAACGAATTTGGCATGGTCTATCAGTTGGTCGAGCAAGGTGCGTATAGCGACAACTACTCGGCATTGCTTGGTTCAGATAGCAGCAGCAGGTATCAGGATATTGTCGTTGGCATCGGATTCAAACCCAACATGACTCTGAATGACACCGCGGCAAACTACCATAACCTCCGCACAATAGCAGAGCAACCAAGCGCCGCTTTTGCGCAAAATCATGATATCGATTCTAGCAAGCCTATCTGGCGCCAGATAGTCAACTATATTGGCTATGTGCTTGCCGAAGTTGCCAAACCGGATTTGATTCAATATATGGCGCGGCTACATGATCTGAACACCAAAATCGCACTGGTCAATTACCTAAACGATCCCAGTCGAACGCCCTTTAATCCTTACTACCCTGATGAAAGACCGCGCGTGCCCCCAACAGGGAAATGGTGCCAAAGCGGCCCTTTCGAAGATGTACAACAACTGCGCTGTATTATGCGCTATCCACCCGATCATTTGACCAGCACTATAAAAGCTCAGCAAGCGAGCACATCGGCAGAATTACGCTAGACTATATAGATGAGTCGTTTTGTCGTAGACGTGTAAAGCCATGGCCGCTCCCCTGAGCAGTAGTACATCACAACCAGAAAAGGCACTTTTTCAACAAGGTGCCTTTTTGCAGAAGATGGCGCACTTTGCTATCGATCACACTGCGGTCGCCATCTTTTGGGCTGAGCTATCTGGCCAACTGGTCGCCGTCAATCCAGCCGCTTGCAACTCCACCGGCTACAGTGAACAAGAGCTACTGCAATTAAGTGTTTGGGATATTGATGAGCAAACCACCGAGTCATCCTGGCAGGAGCATGTCTCCGCCATCACTCAGCTGAAACACATCACTATTGAGAGCGAGCACCGACATAAAGATGGCCAATGTTTCCCCGTTGAAGTTCAAATCTGCTACTACGAAGCCGCCAACCAAGGGCTGATATGTGGTTTCGCCACCAATATCAGCAAGCGCAAAAGCATTGAAAATAGCTATTTAAGCAGTCTGCAAGACTACCAGGCAACCATACAAACCTGCCGTGATGGCTTTTGGCTCGTGGACGAACAGGGATATATCCGCGAGTGCAACCAGGCTTATTGCGAAATGTCGGGGTATAGCCGCGACGAAGTGGTGGGCAAGCATATCAACGAGTTGGATGCTTACGAAAATCCGCAGCAAACAAAGAAACGCATTGAGCGCATCAAAGCCCATGGATTTCAACACTTTGAAACCAAGCATCGACGCAAAGACGGCTCTGTCTGGCCCGTTGAGATCGATTGCAATCATTCATCAGGGCTAAGCCAACACTTTTTCGCGTTTATTCATCAGAAATACGACTTGAAACGTTCACAAACCCTGTCCCGAATCAGAGATAAACTTTCACGAGAAGCCAATAGAGGACAAATTAACACCGTCTTAACCAAAGCTCTGGATATCGCCGAAGAAATGACCGGCAGTAGCATCGGCTTCTTTCATTTCGTCAATGAAGACGAAAACAGCTTATCCCTGACCAGTTGGTCATCCAATACAACCAAAACTATGTGTAGTACCGAGCCAACTGCAACCCACTATTCCATTTCCGAAGCAGGAATCTGGGCCGACAGCGTGCGGGAAAGGCGTGTGATTGTGCATAACGACTATGCCTCTTGCCCACACAAAAAGGGGATGCCAAGCGGGCACCCTAGCCTGATAAGGGAAATAACACTGCCTATATTTAGAGATGGACAGATTTTGGCCGTATGTGGTATCGGCAATAAAGCCGCAGACTATCAACCTGAGGATGTCGAAGCCCTGACTCTGGTAGCAGATATAGCTATCGACTATGTCGAAAAAGTGCAAGCCAATCAGCGCCTGCATCAAATGGCTTTCTATGATGCGCTCACCGGTCTGCCTAATCGCACGCTGTTGCTCGATCGAATCCATCAGGCCATAGCCAATGCCAAACGCCACAAACACCACTTTGCCCTTTGTTTTATCGATCTTGATGGCTTCAAGTCGATCAATGATACCTTTGGCCACGACTGGGGCGATAAATTATTGATTGAGAAAGCCTCCAAAGCGTCGTCAGATCTGCGCGACGGCGATACCCTCGCTCGCATTGGAGGCGATGAATTTGTATTGTTGCTGACCAATCTGCGTCATGAGGAAGAGTATCAACCCGTCATTAAGCGGCTGCTCCAACTGATAGAAACCCCTTTTCCCATCGAAAACCATGCTCCCAGCGTTTCTGCCAGCATAGGTATCACGCTTTATCCAATAGACAATAGCGATACCGAAGTACTGCTGCGCCACGCCGATCAAGCTATGTATCAAGCTAAGGCAGCCGGCAAAAACCAGTATTACCTTTATGACGCTACTCGGCAGCAACGCGAGCAACAAAAAACCAGCCTACGAGCAGCCTTCAAGCAAGCGCTCTCAGACAACGCTTTGACGCTGCATTACCAGCCGATTGTCCAACTACCCAGCCATCAGGTAATTGGATGCGAAGCCCTGATCCGCTGGCAACACCCGACGCAGGGCTTGCTCTACCCAGAGCACTTTTTGCATGTAATTGAACACAGCGATGACGATATTCAGTTAGGCAATTGGGTGCTCCATCAAGCGCTGAAACAGCTGCAGCAATGGCAACAACAACGACTCGACTTGTCTCTCAGTATCAATATCAGTGGCTATCACCTGCAACAGGATGACTTTACCGCCCAATTACAACAAGCGGCCTCGGCTTATCCTGACGTCAGCTTGGATAGGCTTGAATTAGAAATCATCGAAACCACCGACATTTCAGATTTCACAAAAACCCTGACCACAATGAATCAATGCCGCGAACTCGGTGTTCGCTTTGCACTCGACGACTTTGGAAATGGCTATTCATCCATGGTCCATATCCATCGATTGCCTTTTAGTCGGCTTAAAGTCGACTGCTCTCTGGTTGCCAACCTATTGAGCAGCAATCGCGCATTAGAAGTTGTACGCAGCGTCGCCAAGCTAGCCGAGCTTTACCAGTGTGAACTTGTTGCCGAAGGCGTGGAATCTATTGAAGCGGCTATAATTATGATGAGCCTCGGCTGTCATT
>DFOV01000397.1 GCA_002376965.1 Gammaproteobacteria bacterium UBA3532 | reverse complement strand
ATCAGACTAAAGGTTGAATCCCGCCCATATAGGGCAGTGGTCGGAAGGCTTTTCCATGCCACGCAGCTCGTAATCAATCCCCACCTCAGCCAACGAATCCAACAACGCAGGTGTGACCAGAATGTGATCTATTCGTAATCCCCGTTTCGGCTCGTCATCAAACCCCTTGCTGCGGTAGTCAAACCAGCTAAATATATCGGATTGATCTGGGTTTATGTGTCGATAAGTGTCGGTTAATCCCCATCCTAACAAACGCTGATACCACTCACGCTCTTCTGGCAAAAAGCTGCATTTACCCGTTTTTAACCAACGCTTCCGATTAGGTTCGCCAATACCGATATCGCTATCTTGGGGAGATATATTAAAATCCCCCATGACAACAACATGTTGACACTCTTTGCACTCTATCTCCAGGTATGACTGCAAGTCTTCATAGAATTTTTTCTTCGCTGGAAACTTAGTCTCATGATCACGACTTTCACCTTGCGGAAAGTAGCCATTGAGCACTCGCACAACACCGCCATCGGCCGTTGGATAATCAACAATAATCATCCGCCGCTGGGCATCTTCATCGTCTCCTGGAAAGCCTTTGCTAACCCGAACAGGCTCCTGCTTGCATAAATAAGCAACCCCATAGTGGCCTTTCTGGCCGTGATGATAAATGTGGTATCCCAAGTGCGCCAAGTCCTTGAGTGGAAACATCTCATCGGCCACTTTGATTTCTTGCAAGCCGATAATATCAGGCTGGTGTTTATCAATCAGTGCTTCAAGCTGATGAATACGCGCTCGAATACCATTGATATTAAAAGAGATGACTTTCATGAATTCTCCTCAAATGAATGCGTTGGATATTTGCGGGCATACTACCTTATTCGACGCCATTCAGTAAAAGATTTGCTTGCACTGTCAGGACAGGATCATGAATAGCTTCCGTCGACTATCGCCCAGCAGCAGGATGTATCTGGAGCAAACGTCTGCTGCATGGATGCAGCAGCCGAGCCATCATGGATGATTTTACGGCGTTTTGCGCAAGATACATCCTGCTGCTGGGCGATAGTCGATGATATATATGCGACTCTGCACTTCAAGTTGACACAGATCAATATTCATCAGAAACAACGCGTTAGAATGGACTTCGAGTTTGAGGTTGATGACGCTCAGTGTCTCCTAACTTTCTAGTTTGCGTTTAGTATGCGTTTTCTAGCCCGTCATCATCCTTTCTCGTTGATGAATTGGGTTTATCCTGATTCTCATACTTCTTGTTCCCTGTTGGTGTGCTTACAGGCCGGCTTAATTTAGCCGGCTTTTTTTTCACTGCTAACTAATTCATTATTCGGTCTATACTGAATAGTAGTCCCACTATAGGAGCGCTATTCACTCATGCCAGATCGGTCTTTTTGCATTGCCCCACTTTTCGTTGCTCCACAGCCCTCGCTTTCTGACAGCTTAAAGAACCTGCAGGGGATCTGGCATTGCGATGACACTGATAGTGCCCTGGCCATTGAGCTGGTCAGATCCTCGATGTTACTTGGCCAATTTAACCAGCTGCCATTATCTGAACCACCAGAAAGCCCGTTTGTTTATTTTCAATCAACGCCCCTAAATTCAGGATTCAGAGCAGAAATGGGGGAATATCAGCTCTGCCTGCATCCATTACACGATCACCTTAAATTAGAGATCTATCGTGTATGGAACTTCAATGCCAAGGCCAACCTACCAGACTGCCGTGAAACCGGCGAACGCTGGCCAGCCTGGAGCAGCGATACGCAAATGATTCATGGCCAGTTTGAAGGAAAGCAACTCAAGCTCTATCGCGGCCAGCAAGTGATTGATGGGTTAGTCGATAGAGAAGGAGGCAAAGAAGCACCCTCCAGCCCCTGGGTATTTAAAAATAGCGACGGGCTGGAAGTAAAGCTTATCCAGCAAGGAATGTTATGGCTGGGTGAAGCAAGAACCCTTTGCCAAACCCTCTGGTTGCGCAAGGCCGAAGCGATCACCCACTATGACAGCCCTCTACCGGAACAACGCTGGTATTTTGGCTCAATAGAAGCATCTGTTCCGGCAGGACTCCTGCTATGTAACACCGTTGATGGTCGGCGCCATGTACTGGGCTGGAATCGACCCAACCGACAATATCAGACAGCAGGCGCATACTTCCGCTCCATCATTGACAGCGGTAGTGAGAATTTCCGCTGGCAAGTCGGCGACAAACAAACATTCGAATTTATTAAGCAAAACAATGGCTGGCGCTTTGTTTCACACGGTGAACGCGGCAAATTTACCGGCAGATTATATGAACAAGCACCGCAATCTGAAGCGCCACCACTCATCGAGAAACTGATTGCCAGCTATTTACAACAACAAAATCAATCACAACAACACCATGGCGATCTCGCCACATATTGCGGCAGCCAGCAATCCTGGCCAGCTGTCCAGCCTCGGCCCGACGAGCAGGTCGATGTCACCTGGCTTTATTTGGGTGAAGCAAAGGAAGTGTGCTTAATGAGTGATATCAACTCATGGATACCCGATACACTGCCGTTCACGAATATTGAAATCTCAGGTGTTCATTATCTTAAACTAACATTGCCTGACGATTTTCGTAGTGACTACAAACTACTTGTCGATGGCCAAGAAATATTGGATCCGTTAAACCCCAATAAAGTGAAAAGAAATCTGGGCAGCTATGTAAATAGCTATATTGAGGGGCCAAATGCTAAGGACAGGCTATCTGATATTTCACTACATAAAATTGATGAAAATCGCTTTCAATCAATTACCCTATACAGCCAGGCCTTCAAACAAGAACGACACCTGTGGTTGTACCAACCAGAAGCGCCAGCGGAGCAGGTACTCTATGTTCATGATGGTGACCTTGCGCTAGGAGATGCCTATTATCGGCAAATAGTCGACGACTTGACTCGCCAAATGAAAATCAGACCTACGTTGCTTGTAGGCATCCCACCAGTAAACCGCTTTCAGGAATACGCCATGCACAGGGGCTATTTTCACTTTGTGGTTAATGAGGTGATTCCTCGTGTCGAAGGCTCTCTAGCGCAGTCGCCCTATCAAGGAAAACGCTTTATGAGCGGAATTTCAATGGGTAGTTTGGTCAGCCTTTTCATTAGCTGTCACCAACCCAAACTATTTAACCGCTTGGGACTGCAATCCCCAGCCGGCCCGAGTCCACTCACCGCAGCAACTCAGCAGCTGTTGTTAGAACATCCATTGGCTATGGAAAAAATATGGCTTGAAGTCGCCTCTCTAGACTATGCGGACTGGGTAGAATTAGCTCAACAATTAAAACCCAGCCTCAAAGCTATGTGTAATGGATTTGAGTGGCACAAGAGCAATGGAGGGCATAGCTACGGTAACTATGCCCAAACAACACCGGCAATGTTGGGCTTTCTTCTAAGCTAGTCTTTTAAGCCAGGCGTTGATAAAGCTCAAGTACCCTGCTTTCGATATTATCTCGAATACCATCAAACTCTTTCGCATCAAGGTGTTTTGGGTCATGGATACCCCAGTCTTCTCGGTGAGAAGCGGTTAATTCAGGGCATTTATCGCCACACCCCATAGAGACAATGACATCGAAACGAGCAGGCCCAAGACTAGCAACTGTCTTTGAGGTATGAGCAGTTAGGTCATACCCCACTTTTTTCATCGATGAAATAGCTTTGGGGTTAACTACACCTGAAGGTGCCGAGCCACTGCTATACACTTTAAAATGTCCTGGGTTATGCCGATGGGCAAAGGCCTCGGCAATCTGGCTACGACAGGCGTTTTCAGTACACAAAAATAATACCGACGTCACTGACATTCTCCTTGTTAATTGCTTCTGGTGTATTAAGAGCTAGAAATTGAGCAAAGGAAAAATAGGATAATCCCCTGTTCTTTATTGCACTTTTATACCATGAGATAGAATAATTAGCACCATCCCGACCCAGCGATTGCATTGGACCGAGCGGCTGGGTAATATCCCCTTTCAGCTATTACCGCATAAAGCATAGAGGAAGTATGAGTTTACTCATGAATCTCGGCCTGATTGTCGCCGGGTTTGCATTACTGGTTTGGTCTGCCGACCGATTTGTGGCTGGCTCTGCCGCTATCGCTCGCGCCTTTGATGTACCCACTATCATTATTGGCTTAACCTTGGTCGCCATTGGCTCTTCGGCCCCGGAACTATTTGTTTCAGCCACGGCTAGCCTTAAAAATTCTCCAGGTATTGCGGTGGGCAATGCTTTGGGTTCCAATATAACCAATGTTGGCCTTGTCATTGGCATATGCGCCTTGGTACGCCCCCTAGCGGTTGGTTCATCCACTCTGAGACGCGAGTTTCCCTGGCTAATAGTTGTCACCGCCCTCGCGATTATCCTAATGTACGACCTGTATCTAAGCTTTACCGATGGCTTAATCCTGCTGTTCTGTTTTGTTCTTACTATCGTGGGTTTGGTTTACCTGGCTAAACATCTCAAAGGCGGTGACAAGATAGCCGAAGAAATCGACGCCGAACTACCGCCCCCCATGCCACTAAAGCCCGCTATTTTTTGGACCATCGTCGGGCTTGTCGTGCTTCCATTGAGCGCAAATATCCTTGTTCAGGG
>DFOV01000314.1 GCA_002376965.1 Gammaproteobacteria bacterium UBA3532 | reverse complement strand
GCTGATATCACACACATCCCAGCGATCGCTAAAACGTAACTTGAACTCCAGGATCGGGCAGGGAAAGCGTTCGAAAAGCAGCCTTGCTACTGATTGGTAGTCGCTGACATCGGCAATACCAAAATAGGATTTGATCTCAATGGTTGCCGCTTTGTCCTGCTTTCTTAGCAACTTTTCCAGCGCAGGCGACAGTGAAGACAAATGCAGCTGATAGAGCAGTGGCTGGCTGAGATCGTTGAGTACACGAATGGATGGCACTACATGGTGACCACGTGCTTCTGCCATGAGTGAGCAGTAATAGCCATCACTGAGATAGTCAAAATCGTCACATAAGTTGATCAGCCTGATGCGTTGTTGCGACTGGGTATTTAGTGACAAGTATTCTTGAAAAGTGATCACGCGCTCACTGGGATAATATGGAGCCCAGTCGCCGGGATTGCGTACAACGATATAAACTTGAGACATGCTGTTTGCCTGGCTGAATACGACTAAATTTGACTGCTATATCATGCGCTTTCGCCGCATCCAGTCAATAAAAATATTCCGTTAATTTTATTGCTTCCTGGCCTGTTCGTTGTACTATGAATTTATCGCATTTTCCTCTGAATGAGGGGTGTTTACATCATGATTCCTGTTGCACTTGGTAGCCCTGATAACTGGTTTGAAAAGCGCTTTTCCTATGCGCGCCGGCGCTTGCTTGACCATTTATCAGAATTGGAAGAGCAGGGCCTGGCACCGGAATACCACGAGATATTCAAACATCCGCAACAAGGCCCCTATGGCGAGTCGCTGGCGACAGATGCCATATGGCTTGGTTCGCTCTCAGCTGAAAATGTTATTGTCTTGGGCAGCGCTACTCATGGGGCCGAAGGCTATGCTGGTAGCGCCATTCAAAGCTTTATTCTCCATTGTTTGACCCGTAATAAACTTCGCTTACCACCCAACTGTGCCTTAGTACTTGTGCATGCCTTGAACCCGTGGGGAATGGCATGGCATAGACGTTGTGATGAGCAGGGTATTGATGTTAATCGTAACTTCATTGATTTTAGCCAGCCATTGCCACAGCCGGTGGCTTATGAGCTGGTGCGTGAGTGTTTGACCGAGCCGGATGAGGTTCGGCGTGAAAAGGCGCTGGCGTCTTTGCTGGATCAGTTGGGCCAGCAAGGATTTGACGAAGCTGTTTTTGGCGGCCAATACCATGATCCGCTGGCCCCTTTTTACGGTGGGCAGCAAAAGAGTTTTAGCCGTGAAGTGACCGAGTCGGTACTTAAGCAGTTTGCTTTAGCAGGACGCAACCTTATGGTGATCGACTTGCATACCGGCCTTGGGCCGTGGGGCTATGGCGAGCTGATATGTGATCACCCAATAGATACTCCCCAGGAAGCCTTTGCGATGAAAGCGTTCGGTGAGAGCGTTGCTATGCCTGCAAGAGGCAATTCGTTTTCAGCGGTTAAAGAAGGGTTGTTGGACTATGCCTGGCACCAGGTGATGAGTGAGCGAAGTTGCTTTCTGACTCTGGAGTTTGGAACCTACGACAGCCGTGCTTTGCTGAAAACACTAGTCGATGAACACCTGGTTTGGGCCGGGGATAGTGATGCCAAGGTAAAACACGGTGAGTCGTACCATCGAATGATGCAGCATTTTTGTCCGAATGATATTTACTGGCGCCAAAGTGTGTTGTTTAAAAGCTGGCAGGTGATGGATCGCTTGTGTAGTGGAGATGTTTTTTAGTGAGCGCGCTGCAGCCAACGCTGCATGACGTGGAAGCAACTGATATCGATGCATTGGATGCATTAGAAAAAACCAGCTTTGCATCTGACCGCTTAAGCCGCCGTCGTTTAAAGCATTGGATAAAAGCTGAGAACCGCGTGTTTATTGTTGCCAAACAGGGGCAAGACCTTCTGGGGTATGGCCTGGTTTTATTGCATCGTGGTACGCGTTTGGCGCGGTTGTATTCGTTAGCGGTGAGCCCCTTGGCGCGAGGACTGGGATTAGGGCGAACATTGCTTGTCGCACTGGAGCAGGCTGCTGCAAAACAACGGCGTTTGTTTATGCGCCTGGAAGTGGCCAGCGACAATATGCAGGCGATCAAGCTGTATCAATCTTTGGGTTATACCACCTTTGGCTGCTATCACGACTATTATCAAGATCATCGCGATGCGCTGCGCATGCAAAAGCGCATCCGTCATATCGACCAGCGAATGTTGCAACGCGATACGCCCTGGTATCAGCAAACCACCGACTTCACCTGCGGCCCGGCATCGCTGATGATGGCGATGGGCAGTTTGAACAATCAATATGTGTTAACGCGGCGAGAAGAGCTGTCTATTTGGCGTCAGGCTACGACGATTTATATGACGTCCGGCCACGGCGGTTGTCACCCAGTCGGGTTGGCTATTGCAGCAATTCAGCGCGGGTTTCAAGCGCTGGTTTATGCCAATAGCAATGGGCCATTGTTTATCGATGGCGTCCGTTCGGCCCACAAAAAAGAAGTGATGATCGAGGTTGATCAGCAGTTTCGCGAAGAGGCTGAAGAGCTGGGGCTGCTATTGTTGCAAGAAGATATCACTCAGGAAAAGCTGGCTCAGTGGTTGAGTGAAGGCGCTGCCGTGATCATGCTGATCAGTACTTACCGCATGGATGGAAAAAAAGCGCCCCATTGGGTAACGATCACCGCGATGGATGAGCAATGCTTTTATCTGCATGATCCATCGCCAGGCGATGAGGCTTATGTTCCATTAGACTGCCAGTATGTCCCGATTGCTCGGGACGACTTTGCTAAGATGTCGAGCTTTGGCGCAGAGAAGTTGCGTACTTGTGTAGTTATTAGTAAGCGGTGTAGTTATTAGAAGAAACTAATCGCTGGCTTCATTTTTTTCTATTGCCGAAATTTTGTCGTTGATTGTTGTTTCACCCTGTCAGATGGCTCCATTGGGATGATGCCATACATGCTGTTACCCTATATTGCTAGTCAGGCCAGAAGTGGGCACCAAATTCGTAGTATCCACCATAGGGGCTGACATTCTCGATTTCGATAAAGTATTGGCCAGCGGGAAACCATTGGTACAGGTCGAAATTTAGATCGTAGCCAGAGTCATAATCATAACCGACTTCAAATCCGTGATGGTCGTAGACCATGACTTCGAGGTCTAAATCGCTGGATGAAAATAAGTCGAGATCGCCGGAATAGGGCAGGTAAATGCGTGAGTAGTGGATTTCTCCGGGTGAAATCCAGCGTGGTGCATCGTCGATGAATATTGCATCGTGATGGCTGTCATAGACTTCATAATAGGCAGTAGTGTAGCCCCAGTTGATGGTGAGGTAGCTGCTTTCGCTGTAAAAATCATCGTAGACATCATAATGCACTTCATAGCTGATTTCGGGGTCATTGGATGTTGTGGTGTAATCAGTGGTGGTGTATTCATACGTAGTTGTGACAGATGTTTCTACATGGCTTTCACCGCTGCCGCTGCACCCTGCAAGTGACACCATTGCCAAGCCGCTGCCTAACATCGCTATCAGTTTGGTTTGGATTGCCGAATTCATATGCGCTGTTCCTTTCATGTTCTGGTATCGCTTCTTTGGTTTTTTGGTATACCTATAGATTAAGCGCACAAAGATGAATGAATGCTGAATAGCCAATTGTACGGAAACTGTGGAACCGACTTGCCGATCTGGTGGTCTTGATTTAAGCTAAAAGAATATTCCAAGGGTAAGCAGCTTTTATACTGGTTTCGTGCGCATGGTTTCTAGCGCTTATAACAGCCTTCGCGTCTGTAGCTGCTTCGTCTGATAATCCATATGCTGTTACTGGTGATCGACCAGTATAATTTGGGAGACACCGATGAAAGCAAACTATTTCAAAAAGCCGATGGCCGAACAGTTGGCCACAGCCATCGCCTCTATGGTGATATGTGCCATTATGGGCGGTTATCTGTTGCATTTTCTGGTTACTGGACTGGCTTCGTCCTCCGCTAACCCACAAGCAACCATGATGAGTTTATGCGCTATTTTAATGGTTTCTACGATGTGTGGTGTTTCATCCTGGAAGCTCAAGAAAATGCTTGAGTCCGTCGACAAGATGGAAAAACGCCTGGAAGAGTTGGAGTAAGCGGTTAAAGCTAATCAGTGTCAGCCAAAAGGTTGACGCTGATATTGAAATTTATGTTATTTCATCCATTCGGATGAGTTTCTTTTTAAAAGTCTGATTTATTAGATTTTCTGCCAATAAACTCCCCTATGACGCATTGCGTCATCTTGTCTGTGCAAACCAACGATATGCAGTTTATCCTATTAAAAACAATGAGTTGATGTCGAGTTGTGCTGTTGCTTTTTCGCTTGTCACTTGCTGCCTTTGCTTCTTGAAATATTAAGGAGTAATCTAGTTCGACACGACGGCTAGTGGATATAGACCTTACTATAACTACAGCTAGTTCACCTGCCGTCGTGTGTTTAAAAATAAAACACAAAAATATACAAAAACAATTCCAGACACACTGGATACTGCTGCAAGCGAATGCTTGTCGTTCTGACAGGAGCGAACTATGAATGCATACCATCTACGTGCTGGCGTTTTTACGCCTGCGCTACCGGCATTGCTATGCCTTGCGTTTTTACTTCTTCTCTCTCCCATGCTGGTTTGCGCTGCCCCACAATCTGTGGGGCGCGTTGCCCAGGTGGATGTGCTCGATCTGGGGAATACCCAGCAATTTCTTTTCACGGCAGAAGGCGGCGAGCGCTGCGAGGTAATACCCTATGCTGCCGATGTTATACGCGTTCGCTGTCATTGGAGCACTCTGCTTGAGCAGGATGATATTGGTATCGCCAAAACCTTGTCATCCTGGCCATCAGTAACCCTGAATGTAGTGGCGGAGGATAGCCACTACCGCATTCAGACCGAACTGCTGGAGGTCGAGGTGGTGATGGATCCGCAGTTACAGATTAATTTTCTGGATCGCGACGGTAATCCATTGTCGCAAGGGCGCGGAATATCTTTTGACAGTGCATATTCGCCACTTAATGATTCGACCTATCAGCTCACCAAAGCCCACAATGATATTGCCACTGGCTATCAGGTGCGTAATGAGCGCGCTATGCCAGCTGGAGAGTCGTATTTTGGGATGGGCGAGCACGCCGGTTCATTAAATTTGCGTGGTCAGGTTTTGCAAGGCTGGAACTCGGATGCCTTTATGTGGAAGCCTGAGAAAAACCCGATGTATATGACATTGCCATTTTTTTATGGGGTTTCGACCACGACTAACCATGCGTGGGGCCTGTTCTTCAATAATCCAGTTCGCCCAACGGTCTTTTTTGGAAAAGAGCGCGTCGTGGCGAGTGGCGAGCGCTCAGACCTTGCCGACAGCGACAGTATAGCCCTGGAAGCAGGGGCCGGTTTGCTTGATTATTTCTTTTTTGGCGGTGGCGAAGATCACCAAATGCCACAGGTGCTGCAACGCTATGCCGAGCTGACAGGGTTGCCACCACTATGGCCTAAATGGGCTTATGGCTATCATATGTCGCGCTGGTCTTATACCCAAGATCAAATCGAAGAACTGGTTGATCGCTTTCGCGCTGAGCAAATACCGGTGGATGCGGTGTATATGGACATCGATTATATGGA
>DFOV01000302.1 GCA_002376965.1 Gammaproteobacteria bacterium UBA3532 | reverse complement strand
TATGCCTCGCCATTGAAGCTGTTTGAATATTTGGCTGTGGGCAGTTTAGTTATTGCGCCGGATTCGAGTAATATTCGTGAGGTTTTAAGCGAAGATAATGCGCTGTTTTTCAAAAATAATGATGCCGATGATTTTAAGCGGGTATTGACCCTGGCATTGAAAAACTATGACAAGCTTCAGCAGCATCGAGACGCAGCGAGAGCGCTTATCGAGCGTGATGGCTATACCTGGCAACGCAATGCAGAGCGCGTTGTCGAATTGGCCCAACGCTGTCGCTAGTATGATGGGCCAGTTTCCTCACTGGAGTAGTACACCGTGTCGCTAACCGCTCTGGCTTATTTGGCTGTATTTTTTTATGGCTTAATCAAAGCCATGATGGGACGGCCTTTGTACGGCGTATTCTCCTATATTCTGTGCTTGTATATGTATGCACCTGGAAGTTGGTGGGGAAATTCTTTACCTGATTTACGTTGGTCACTGTTGTCGGCGATTGTGACCATGCTATCGATTTGGATGGCAAAATCAAAAGAAAATGCGAACTTAACACCGCTGGAACGGACTCAGGCCAAGAAAGATAACTGGTTCTCTCCCATTGAAATCAAGCTATTTCTGGCGTTTGTGATCTGGGTGTGGATTCAAAACGGTTGGGCTATTAGTGGTGGACGCCATCAAGAATTTTCTGTGATGGTGACCAAGTTCTTTATTCTAATTTATATGATTAAAAACGCGGTCAAGTCTGAAAAGGATCTTTATATGGTCATCGTGGCGCACATTATTGGCTGTGCTTACTTTGGTTATTTGGGCCTCACTCAGCACAGTGGCGGGCGTTTTGAAAGTGCACCAACGCCCGGTATGTCGGATGGTAATTTGTTATCGATACATATGATCCCTATGCTGATTGCGGCTTCCTATATCCTGCTATCTAACGTGGGTAATAAGAAGTATTTTCTGATCCCGTTTATTGTGTTGACGTTGAATGCGATTTTTCTGACTCAGAGTCGAGGGGCTTTGTTGGGCATGGCTGCTGTGGGCGTTGTGTCGCTTTTTTGGGTGCCGAAACCCTCGCGTAAGCTTTATCGACGGTTTGCTATTTTGGCTGTATTGGCAGTCAGTAGTTTGATGGGACCGCAGGTGGTGGAGCGTTTGAGCGCCCTCCAGGCTGACGACGATGGGAAGATACAAGAAAAGAGTGCTGAGTCTAGGTTGGTTATTTTAAAAGCTCAGGTTGAGATGGCTAAGCTGGACCCTTTGACTGGCCAGGGACATCGTGGAACGCTTTTCCTAAGCCCTATATTCATTCCAATCGAGTATATGACACAGTCGGGTGGCAAGAAGGTTCGAGCCTCTCATAATTTGACCATGTCATATTTTGTTGACCATGGCATTATCGGAGCCACACTGTATTTTTCGATTTTAATTGTCGTATTTCTCCGAGGCTTTAAAATACGCAAGTGGTTGCTAACGACAGACTCGAATTTAAGCCCGCTCTATATTGGCTGCACCTTGTCATTGTTTGCCATTTTTGTGACCAGTCAGTTTTCTAACAGCATGCGCCTTGAGGTGGATGTCTGGTTTATTGCCATGTTGAGCTTGCTCTATCAATGGATAGAAAAAGCTCGTCGGGAAAAGGCTGCTTTGCCAGCAGCCAATTCAACGAAGGAACGTCTAATTTAACGGCCCTATGCAGGGGGAGTAAGTCAGAACCTTTGCGACCGATAAACATGCGCTCCTGACGCAAGTTTATCTCAAAAATCATCCATGATTTTTGTCGCAAAGAACCTGACTTACTCCCCCGAGGCCATCAACGACTTATTGCCTAAATAGGAGTGCTGCCATGTGCGGTATTGCCGGGATTGTTTGCCCGCATAACAACATAAGCCAGACCGAGCTGCAAAAGATGATCGATAGTTTTCATTATCGTGGCCCGAATGATGATGGGTTATGGGTGTCGCCTGGGGCGCATGTCGGGTTGGCACATAAGCGACTGAGTATTCTGGACCCGACGCCAGCAGGGCATCAGCCTATGGTGGATCCTGATACTGGTAACGTCATTGCCTACAATGGCGAGGTCTACAATTATATTGAAGTACGAGAAGGGCTTAAGCAGAAAGGCGTTCAGTTCACAACTGGCACCGATACCGAAGTGATTCTCAAAGCCTATGCTGTTTATGGCGAAGACTGTATTTCGCACTTTAACGGCATGTTTGCTTTTGCGTTATGGGATGTCAGTAAGCAGCAGCTCTTTGTGGTGCGTGACCGTTTAGGCATCAAGCCGCTTTATTACTACCGAACCCCAGAAGGGCGTTTGCTCTTCGCTTCCGAAGTCAAAGCTATTCATGCGTTAGTCAATAGAAGCTGGACGGCTGACTTACGCCTGGTTGATGAATACATGTCGTTTGGTTACGTGCCTGGCGAAGATACATTGCAGCCAGGTATCAAACGGCTAATGCCTGGTCATTGTGCCGTTTACCGTCAGGGCGAGTGGAAGGTGCGGCAGTATTGGGATCTTTATTTTGACAATGCTATTGATCATGGCCTCGAATATTATCGCTCTTCTACGCTTGATTTATTAAATAGCGCCATCGATTTGAGACTGCGCAGTGATGTGCCTCTGGGTATATTTCTGAGTGGTGGTCTTGATTCCAGTACAGTGGTGGGGCTGTTAGCACAACGTTCTGAAACGGCGCTAAAAACATTTTCCGTTGCCTATGATTTTGGGCCAGAGTTTGATGAGTCCGAGCATGCGCGACTGGTGTCCAGGCATTTCGGCACCGAGCATCATGAAATAAAGGTCGATCCCAAAGATTTCGAAGCCTTCATTCCCAAGTATATTCATTTGATGGATGAACCGGTGACCGAGGCGGCGGCGATATCTTTACAGTATGTATCGCAGCTGGCTAGCGATCATGTCACCGTGGTGCTATCTGGTGAGGGCGCCGACGAGTTATTTGGTGGTTACGACTTTTATCGCTATATGACAGCCATCGAGCGCTATCGTCAAATGCTCGGCGGTGGCATGTCGTCACTTCTTGGTCGTCTGGGTAGTAAGGCGTTGGGTTTTCATGACAAGCTGGTTAAGTATTGTTCATTGGCAGCTATGCCTATCGAACAGCGTTATCGTGGTATATCGTCCTATGGCCAGAGCTATCGCGATTTACTGTATCGGTCGCAAGTGAAGGCCCAGCTGCAAGCGCTTTCTGACCATCCCGTTGAGCAATTTATTCAAGGTTTATTCGCTCACACCAAGGGAAAAGATCCGCTATCTCGCATGTTATATTTCGATACCAAAAGTTGGTTGGTTGATGATTTGTTAATCAAGGCCGATCGCATGAGTATGGCTTCGTCGCTGGAGTTGCGTGTACCGTTTTTGGACTATCGGCTGGTGGAACATGCGGCGAAAATGCCTTCTCATTATAAAGTTCGGGATGGCGTGCCGAAGTTTATTCTGAAACAGATGGTTAAAGATGTGGTGCCGTCATCCATTATCCAGCGTAAGAAAATGGGTTTTCCTACGCCGTTAAAAATGATGTTCCAAAATCAGCTGTCGGATTATGTGCGTCATACGCTACTTAGCTCCGGTGCTAAAATTCACTCCTTGGTTGATGATAAAAAGGTCGCATCATTGCTGGATGCGCACTATGCAGACCGAGCTGATCACCATCGCGCTTTGTGGCAACTGATAGTTTTAGAAGAATGGCTTAAGCATAACAACACGGAAATAGCGGTATAGAATGCTTAATATTTTAGTGCTCAGTTATCTCTATCCGAATAACGTTTTTCCGAATCACGGCATTTTTGTTCATAACCGAATAAAAGCGGTGGCCAAGCGAGCCAGTGTAACGGTTATTAACCCGATTCCAACCTCTCCAGTCCACCGTTTTTCATCACTGCATAAACAGATGGCCGATATCCCTGAGCAAGAGGCCATAGACGGAATTCAGGTGTATCATCCGCGATTTCTATCCATTCCCAAGGTGGGGAAACAAGTAGAATCTGTTACCTATCGTCGCGCTGTGCAACGTGTGGTGCGACAGCTTGGTGTAACATCTGTTGATGTGGTGGATTTACATTGGACCTTTCCTGATCTTCCTGCTGGGGTTGCATTGGCTAAACAGCTTGGTGCGCCACTACTTTGTACCATCCGAGGCAAAGAAGCTCTGCATGAAGGGGAAGGCAACTATTCTCAGCGGTGCGTGCAGCAGTCGCTATCCAAGGTCGACGGAGTGATTGGCGTTAGTCGAGACTTGATGAAAAGTGCAATGGCTTTTACGCGAGAGGGGACCCCTGGATTTACTATCCGAAATGGCGTTGCTACGGAGCGCTTTGTTTATCAGTCTCAAGCTGAATGTCGCGATATGCTGGGCATCCCGCATGATTATAAGGTTATCTTTTCTGTTGGCTCGCTGATCTATCGCAAAGGATTTGATTTAACCCTAAAGGCGCTAGCTCGCCTTCGCGACGCAGGGCATAACAATTTACATTTCTACATTGGCGGTTCAGTTGGGCACGAAGGCAACTATTCCGCGACATTACAATGTCTGGTTGACGAGCTGAAATTGCGTTCGGTTGTTCACTTCGTGGGCCAGATCGCCAATAAGGATTTGGCACAGTGGTACAACGCGGCGGATATCTACTGCTTATCCAGTCGAGGGGAGGGAAGCCCTAATGTGTTGACTGAAGCGCTTTCTTGCGGCTGCCCGTCGGTGGTCGCCGATGTCGGAGCGGCCAAAGAGATCGTTGAGTCCGAGCCGGAACAGGGGATATGCGTTGCTGCTGATAGTGTCGACGGTATTGAACAGGGAATACGCCATGTGTTGGCAACGGATTATGACCGCTCTTTAGCGTCGCAACGGTTCGCCAAGTATACCTGGGATTGGTGTGCGGATGAGGTGTTAAACGTGTATCAAAAGATAGCGGCAGTGCCGTCTCTGACACCGGGTCAAGGTTAAGGGTATGAAAAATCGTTATTTTGAATATGACTTTATTCGAGCCAGTGCCATTATCGTTGTTTTTCTGGCCCATGTTGTTATGGCTCAAGCTCCTGGTACGTTTCAGGCCAATGTGTTGGGCACTATCTCTCCTGGATTGACGATGTCGCTTCTAGGGTTCTTAAGTGCTATCTTGCTGAACTACCATATAGCGGAGCCATCTGCTTTTCTGTTAAAACGGCTGATTCGGATATTCATCCCGTTAGGCTTGTGTTTAACAATGGTAACCTTGCTGCACTGGGCACAGGGCCGCCATGCTTTGACTCAGGATTTGTTGTTTCACTATATGGGCCTGACCGCTTTTTTTGATTTGCTGGGTGCTAAGAACCATGCGATTGTCGGGAGCGGTCTTTGGTTTATAACGACGATTGTCGGGCTGTACTTTTCGATTCCGGTGCTCAAGGGGCTGCTAACCCATCGCAATGGGGCATGGCATCTGTTGGGGCTCATACTGCTGTGTACAGGCTTTAAGTTGGTGATGTATAACGCTCAGTCGATATGGAATGTTGTCATCGCTTTTTCTATGGGGCTGTATGTTAGAGAGCACCAATTGCTGGGGCGCCTGAAAGCTTTGCCTCTGTGGATATGTCTTGTTGGTTGTGCGGTGGTGCTAACTGTGCTTTGGATGGCGACGATTCGTTCAATACCCTATGCGGTTCGTGACGTTTTGTATGCCTTCTATCCGGTGTTTTTCTTTCCTTTATTGCTGCGCATGGGCGCATTAATACCCGACATCATTCAGCGGCCAATTCAGTGGTTTGCTTTAATTAGCTTTGAGTTTTATTTGCTACACTTCTATTTCATCAACCACGAATTTGTGCGCTTGTTCGGTAGCCAGCCAATGTGGCTAATGTTGCTAGCTGGGGGCGTGATAAGCCTGATCACGGCTGCTATTCTGCAGCCTTGTGGTAGCTGGTTATGTTTACGTGCCGATGATTACCTGGCTAGCAAAGGTGATTCAGCGAAGACAGCAACTAAGGCTGCTGCATGAAGAAAACCTGGCTCTTTGTCACCCCACTGTCGCTAGATGCTATTGGTGGTGTAGCCCGTGTTGTTAACGCTTTAGCTGCTGAGATGCATCAAGTATCGCTTAATGACGTTGACTGGAAACCGATGGTATTTGTTCTTGATTGGCAGGCACTATACCCCGTTTCAGAAATACGCAATGGCGTATCTTGTGTTCGATGCCGTGTTCCTCCACCAGATATGATCACAGGTGGGAAGCAGGCTGCCCTAAAACCACTATATGCCCTGCAATACCTGCTGCTTAAGCGCTTCTTGCGTCGCCATAATGTTGGTGTTGTTAACGTGCATTATGTGACGCCTATGTCTTTTGCTTTGATAAAGGTTGCGCGTCAATTGGGGATAAAGGTGATCGCTTCGTTTCATGGCGCTGACCTTGCTGAAATCGAGTCCGCGTCTACTGCTCCCACTTTTTGGCCAGAGTATCTGGATATGTGTGATGTTTTGGTGGGCTGTTCAAATAACTATGCCGAGCGTTTGCGCCGAAGCATAACGTCAATCAACGCTGATTTGGCAAAGAAAGTGACGGCTGTTGCAAATGGTATCGACATAAACGCGATGGCGTTGGCAGATAAAGGGGCAGTTTGGCCGGAGCATTTTATTCAACAATCCTTAGTGGTGTCGGTGGGGACTTTTGAGCATAAAAAAGGTCACGACACCCTGATTCGAGCATTTGCGCAGGTGGCCAGCGAACTGCAGGACACACACTTGGTTATCGTTGGTCGAGATGGGCCGGAATATCAAGCGCTTGAGCTGCTGGTAGAAAGTCTCGGGTTGGCTGGCCGTGTAACCTTGTTGAAAAACTGCCCTTATCCCAAGGTATTGGCCTTGTATTGCTTGGCGACACTGTACGTATCGGCATCGCGAGTTGAGCCTTTTGGCCTGGTAATGGCCGAAGCTGGACTGGCGAGCCTTCCCGTAGTGGCGACAAAAACCGATGGAGCAACTGAGCTGCTAGCTCATCGACAAACCGGTTGGCTGGTTGATATTGATGATGTGCTATCTCTATCAAAAGCAATAGTCTATTTGCTTAATGATAATGATAATGGTGGGCGTGGGGAGCTGGCCGAAAGCCTACAGCGCTCGGTAACTCGCTCTTTGAGCTGGAGGAAAGCCCTTGATGCTTATCTGGCACTGGCTTAACATGCCCGCGTTTTCTCGCATCTTACTTTCAAATCTGTTTTTACTGTCAGGCCCCCTTGCATATGCAGATTAAAAGGTTGTTTGTTGGCTCATCGTTGCGTTTCATTTCGCTACTAGCAAATGTTGCCGTAGCGTTTTATATGATGCCATTCCTTATCAAATCGCTAGGCGATCATTGGTATGGGATTTGGGTGGTCATAGGAACCATTGTTAGTTATTACGGAGTGCTTGATGTCGGTTTATCCAGCGCCACCCAGCGCTTTTTAGCTCATGCGCTGCCGAGAAAAGATCCAGATGAGCTCAACCGGATTCTGGTGAGTTCGCTAGGCTTGTTTTCCATCATTTCGCTGGTTGGTCTGGGGGTAACACTAGCGTGTTTTGTTGGAGCACCATTTTTTATCGATGGTGAATCGGATACTGAAGTTTTTCAGTATGTTATCGTTATTATGGGGGGAGCATTTTCTCTCGCCTTTCCATTTTACGTGTTAAATGGAGTGCTCACTGCCAACCTGCGTTATGACTACTCGAGCTATATCGAGTTAGGCAAGCTGTTGGTTCGAACCTTAGGCTTTGTTGTAGTGATCGAGGCTGGATATGGCATTATCGCCATGGCGGCCGTCACATTAGTGGTTAATTTGCTAGGCTATGTTGTACTGTTCGTGTTGGCGCGACGCCTGGCTCCGTGGATGAAAATACGCCGTCACTATTTTTGCCGTCAGCAATTAAAGGCATTTTTTAGTTATGGCATTTATACCTTTATCACCTTTATAGCTGACAAGTTGCGTTTCAGTGTTGATAACATCGTTGTTGGGGCTTTTATGGGGTTTTCCGCCGTCTCGCACTACAACATTGCCTCGCGGCTGGCTGAGTATTTCATTATGGCTATTGGCAGCCTGCTGGGAGTTATGACGCCGGTTTTCACTCGCCTGCATAGTGAAAACAAGCTTGATGAAATGCGCCATTACTTTATCCAAACATCGCGGGTTGGCGTGGTGCTAACCAGTGTGATCGGTGGTGTTGCTATGGTCTTTGCCTTGCCATTTATCTCCTTGTGGATGGGGCCTGATTATCTTGACGCGCTTTGGCCATTTATTGTGCTTATCTCAGGATTGGTGCTTGGTGGTATGCAGATCCCATCGGTCAACCTGTTGTATGCCACAGCCACACATCGGTTTTATGCGGCTGCCACCAGTGTTGAAGCCGTTGCTAACCTTATTTTGAGCCTGATCTTTATTCATTATTGGGGGCTATTGGGCGTAGCTCTTGGTACGATGGTGCCTATTTTGATAACGAAAGTGTTGGTACAGCCGCGCTATGTTTGCCGTGTCGCGGGCTTGCCGCTAGCCACTTATTACCGAAAAGTATTTGGTTTATTTACCCTATGCGTCGCCATTCAGGTTCCACTGGCATACGTGGTATTATCGCAATCCATTCATAGTTATTGGCAATTGGTCAGTTGGGCCGCTGGATACATCGCGGTGTTTGTTGTTGTCGCCTATACGCTGGGCTTACAGCGTGAAGAAAAGGCACGCGTAAAAACATGGCTTTCGGCCAAGGTTCGTCGAGGATAATCTTTTATGCAGTTATATTACTTTCAATCCAGCACCGGCCATCAAAATTTCGGTGACGATCTTAATCCGTGGTTATGGGAACGTTTGCTGCCTGAAATGTTTAATGACGACGATAGCGAAACCTTCGTTGGCATCGGGACTCTGCTGAATGACAAGATCCCCGAATTTAACAAATACGTAGTATTTTCATCAGGGGTTGGCTACGCATCGGATATCCCAACTGTGGATGATAACTGGAAGATCTACTGCGTTCGTGGGCCAAAATCTGCTGCTGCCTTAGGGCTAGAACCGAGCTACGCAATCACCGATGGCGGTGCCTTGGTTCATCGCGTGTATACCCAAAAGCATGCCAAGAAATTTGCCAAGTCTTATATGCCTCATGTTACCAGCAATCACCAGTACTGGCGGAGGGTGTGTGTTGATCTTGGCATCAATTATATCGATCCAACCAAGGGCACCGAGGAAATTTTACAGCAACTGGTTGAAACCGAGGTGTTGTATACCGAGGCGATGCATGGGGCTATTATCGCCGACGCATTGCGAACGCCATGGGTACCTGTAGTAACAACACACAAAATTCTCGATTTTAAATGGCATGATTGGTGTGAATCGATGGAGCTTGCCTACGCACCTTATCAGCTTCCCGCTATTTGGGATGTGGCATCGTTAAATCCTTTGGTGCATGTGAAGCGTTGGGCCAAAATTCGTTTGGCTAAGTCGCGTTTTACCGCCATTCTTGATGAAGCAAAACCGGTTTTAAGTCGTGACGATGTCCTCGAAGAGCGTTGCCAGCGCTTGGAAGAGCGGTTAGAGCAGTTCAAGCAAGATGTGGCGAACGGGGCGCTATGGAAGCGTTAAAAGCCTCTATAGTTATGCCAGCATACAATGCTGGTGCCTACATTGAGCAGGCAATACTATCTATCCTAGAGCAGACAGTTAGTGACTGGGAGCTACTGGTGGTTAACGACGGTTCGACGGACAATACCGCTGCGATCATTGATAAGTTTGCGGCGACAGACTCGCGCATTAAGCCTATCCATCAGGCTAATTCTGGTAAACCATCGATTGCTCGTAATATCGCACTGCGACAGGCTCATGGCGATAACATCTGTTTTTTGGATGCCGATGACGTTTGGCTACCTACAAAATTATCTAGCCAGCTGGCTGTGTTGGATAACAATGCCGCAATCGATGTGGTGTTTCACGATAGTTTGTATATTGACCAAAACGGTGAGACACTGCCAGGCAGTTATCTGGCTAATGTCAAATTTCTTGAACGTGCTGCGTCTTATGTGTCGAAAAAAGACGAGCTGTATATCGGGGGGGAGCGCTTTTACGCTTTTATATCTGCCTATCAGTCCTCGTTGTCGACACAGTCTATTATGTTTCGCCGTTCACTGTTAGCGGATGAGCCCTACTGGTTTCCCGAAGATATGGATATAGGGGAAGACATCGATCTATGGTTTCGGCTGGTTCAGAAAAGTCGAGTTGTTTATATCGATCAGTGCCTATGCCAGTATCGAGTGCATCCAACCAGTATCACCAAAAATAATGAGCGCTTTAAATTAGGCTTCATTAAAGCCCACTCTATTAATTTTGAACGGGCAAAACTTCAATTAAACAGCGTTGAGCAGCGCGCCTACCGTCAGCGAATTGCCAAGGAGTGTGCTCATCTTGCCTATTTCTATCGTAGGCAGGGGAAGAATCGGTTAGCGCGGGAATATTACTGGAAAAGTTTTCGTTTAATACCTGCGCCTGCGCAGCTACTAAATTGGCTGAAAGTTTGGTTGTATAGTGCTAAGTAACCGGGTTTTTCTAGAGCAAACAAGCGCAGCATATATGTGGAAGTTGAGCCACTAGCCTGACTTTCGCCAAGCTGGTGGCGGAATATCCTACTCAGTTTTTTCTGCCAAGATTGATATTGGCGGCTTAGGTTTGCGTAACGGACCGTTTAAGGCAAATTCAGTTGTTTTAACAAAATTGCTGGGGGCATCATGGCCATCGCCTCTATTCCAAGGCCAGGCTGAACCAGCATTCTCGCCTGTTTTCGACACATCTTTTACCGCGAAGTAAACCACGTCCAGCGCTTGGATCTGATGGGCAGGAATCGTAAAGGTAGTAAACGCATCAACACGCCAGCTATTTGCTCGGCGGAAATAATGCGGATTTTTTGGACTTACGTATTTTATGCCCGAATAGAGGTTTGGTGTTACGACGTTAGCCAATGCGTAGTTTTCATTAGTGATTGGGGCGGCAGACCAGCGTATTTCATAGGTGCCAATGCTGAAATCATCATACTTATCAAACGACATATCACTGAAGCCAAGTCGCCACTCATTAACATCTTCCCAGTAACCAATCCATAGTGAGGTGATAGACTGCTCATTTTGTTGTGATTCCAGTCCATCTTTGGTGCTATAGAACTGGATTTCATCGATATGCATGGTGGTTTCGGTTTGCTGTGGATAGCGGATTTCCATGTACATTTGATTCAAATGGGCAAAGTAGCTCTTGCCGTCAGTGATCATGGAGGGGTTATTGCCATCTACGTGACTACCGCGACGATGTTGCGGATGCTGATCCAGTAAAACGTGTATCCAAGCACCTGGGTCGAGGCTCAAATAGTGATAATAGTGTTGGTTTCCTGGTCCTTCATACGGACAGCCATCACCTGAGCCATAGACGGGGCCTTCGGGTCGCCAGCACAAGTAGGTGCCAACATGAAAATTCGTCGTAATGCCGTCTTTTTGCCCAGCCTTTGATAGTGGGCTATGGCCTTCGGTGCGAACATAAAAGCTCATTCGGTCGGTATCGTCATCGGCGAAGCCGCGCTCATGCATGGGTTGCCCATCATACCAAACCCACCAACTGGCCCGGTGCCCGGTATTCTCGGCGGTTTCAATCACTTTCAGGCTACCACCATGCGTTGTTGATGGCGCTCGATTATTGGGGTCAATGACTGCAGTGTTAAGCTGAGCTGCTTCGTTGGTCGATGCATTCTTGTTAAAAGAGCGTGGACCAATGCCCCAACTGTAACTTTGTGTTTCTCCTAAAGCGGGCGTGCTATCAAGCACCCAGCCAGGATTTCCATAAGCTACGCTGTCACTCCATGTCCAGCCCGACCAGTCTTGACCTGCGCCATCATTAAAATCCAATAGCGTCGCCGCCATTGATGAAATCGGAGCGGCGGCAATGATGCTAAAAACGCTACCAATAATAAACTGCCTATTCATGAGTAATCCCTGAGTTAATTATTGTTTGACTATTGATACGGTTCGAAGTTTTTTACGCCCGTTATACAACCTTACTATAGTGTACTTGGCCTGCAATTAGAAGCCAGCCACTTGCAATCGTATTGTGACCAGCCTCTCAAAAAGGAGACTATTTCCACCAATGACTTGTTTTTAATCGAATATCGAATCTCGCTTCTAATTTAGCCAGATCTTCGGCATAGGCCTCACGAAGAGGAGATGCTTGTTCTTCATTCATTTTCGGAACCGGATCGCTCATGACATTTTTAATGGCTTTACTAATGACATCTGGTAAATGGCGGTTAGCAAAGTGAGCACATTTTTTTACCACATCCAAGGGGATGATTTTTAGGATGACTTGGCCAAACCCATTTAGCTTATAGGATGAGTTGACTTGGCGTTGGGTGGTACTGATGGCTGAGCAAAGGTCGTGTTGTCCAATATGTTTGGCGACTTTCTCTAATACTTTGACTGGTGATTTTTTTAGCTCATGTTGCGTTAGCAGCAATAGGTGCTCTCGATCAAAGTGAGCAAGGTAGTCTTCGATTCTTGCGCAATACTGACTGGCGGTGACATGATCCGATTCGGCAGAGATAGCATCGATAAATTCTGGTTCTTTTCGGCCATTGCGTAGCGCATGCCAATAAGATGACCACGTGCGTTCAATGGGATCTCGCATCATATAGATTAGCTTGGCATTGGGGGCAAATGCTTTGATGCGCTCTGCAATATTTTGCGAGCTACCGCCCCAACCAGCGGTATAAGAAACGGAGGAATCCAGACGGATCTGGCTTTCTTTGTCTTTAAAACAACTTTCGTACCAGTCCATACCTTTAGGGAATATTTTATTGGTAAAAAAATCCGGCTCTTTCGGTGAGGAAAGACAAATATTGGGATGTTGGTCAAGGAGATCGGCTAAAGCCGTAGTTCCGCATTTGGCTGCACCAATGATGAATAGGTAGTCGTATTCTTTTTTCACGTTTCGCTCGTTGTCAGTGGGTTATTTGGTTGGGCTGTATCATGAATCCCATCTGTCAATTGTCGCCGAGAGTTTAGGTATTTCTGAAGCAAATATCTAAGCTCTCGTCGACAAAGGTTCGCGTTAGTTAAATACTCCGCGAATAACTATCAATATCTTCTGATTAAGGGTTGATTTGGTAATCTGTTTAAACTGCTTGTAGTCGATCAGAACAACAACATTTGCTCGTTCCAAGGCTTCGTGGAGTGATACTAGTTGAGCATCTTTATCCGCAAATCTTGGTGGCTATTCGGTTCTACCAGAATAATCTCACCAATCGACCTATCGATCAAATCCAGTGCGATTTCTATGGCGGGACTTTCGCATAAGTCGTCGATATCCGCTTTAGACGAAAGCCCTAAGCAGGCAACAACGGGTTGTTTGAGCTGGTCTTTAAACGGTGTGTAGGTACCTCAATCATAAAGGCGTCAGCGGGTTCTGGCATCAGCTTCATTCGCAATAGG
>DFOV01000213.1 GCA_002376965.1 Gammaproteobacteria bacterium UBA3532 | reverse complement strand
TCGATCCAAAAGCCAAACGGATAGTGGTTTTGGCGTAAGGGGGTAAAGGCATGGGGAAGTGTGTGCGCGAACACGCGAATGATTGCCCTGTAAAACCAATCGACAAAAACGCCAACTTGGTTTATATTTTTAATATAATTTTAGTTTTCATAAACCAGAGGTCTGTATGATTGGAGAGCGCATAAAACGAGCCCGTGCAGCCGCTGGCCTGTCGATGCAGGCCTTGGGTGAGCAAGTTGGTATTAGTGCCAACATGGTTAAGAAATACGAGCACGACCAGAGTATGCCTTCTTCGGGGGTCTTACTTAAATTGGCGACGGCTTTGTCGGTTCGTACTGAATACTTCTTTCGCCCAGCACAGGTGACTTTGGGTGAGGTGGAGTATCGTAAAAAAGCCTCAGCTTCAGCTAAGTTGCTAAAGAAGATTGAGTCTGATGTAGTTGACCAAGCCGAGCGCTGGTTAGCGCTTAAAAATGTATGGCCAAACTTCCCGATAGCGAGTTTTAACTACCACCCCGACGTTCCTGTTGTAAGTACTTTAGACGCAGTAGAGCAGGTTGCCGCCAAAGTCCGTACTGATTGGCAGTTAGGTATGAATCCATTGCCAGACTTAATCGACTTGCTTGAGTCTAAAGGTATTTTGGTGGTTGTCAGTAACGTACCCCAAGCCGATAAATTTGATGGGTTACAAGCCAAAATATCAGGGCAGCCAATTGTTGTTGTGTCTTCTCATTGGCCTGGTTGCCGCCAGCGGTTCACATTGGCGCATGAGCTTGGCCACCTTGTTTTACATGGCTTACTCGATGAATCCCTTGACGAAGAGATGGCCTGCAACCGCTTTGCTTCTGCGTTTTTACTGCCTGAAGTAGGCCTTTTTCAGCATCTAGGAGAGCGACGTTCGAATGTAGACCCCAAAGAGCTATATTTCCTGAAACACGAATATGGCTTAAGCATGGCAGCTTGTTTGTATCGCAGTGCCGACCTTGGTGTGATCACCGAAGAGAAAAAACGCCAAATATTTATACAGTTCTCAAAAAACGGTTGGCGAAAGCAAGAGCCTGGGAACCCTTATCCACAAGAACAAACATTATTTTTTGAGCAGTTGGTTTATCGTGCATTGGCAGAGGGAATTGTTAGTGAATCGAAAGCCGCTGAGCTGTTACAGATGTCAGTAATGGCATTGCATAAGCAACGCCAAATGTTGGCTGAGGCTGTTTAAATGTATTTGTTGATCAGTGATGCCAATATCCTCATTGATCTCGAAGAAGGCCAATTATTAGGCGTCTTTTTCAATTTGCCTTACCAGTTCAAAGTTCCAGATGTGTTATTCCACGAGGAGCTAAGCGATCAACATGGCTATTTACTCGAGTTGGGGTTGTTGTTGGGGGAGTTAAGCCCTGAGTCTATGATGTACTCATTTGAACTGAGGCAAAAGTATGCTGGCCCTAGCATGAACGATTGCTTTGCACTTGCGTTGGCGAAACAAGAACAGTGTCCATTGCTAACTGGGGATATGGCGCTTAGGAAGGCGGCTGAAAAAGAAGCGATATTAGTTCAAGGTACGCTATGGGTTGTTGAGCAGCTCGTCACCCATGGTGTATTGTCAGTTGAAGAAGCTCAAGCTGCCTACGATAAAATGGCAAAAGCTGGTCGTCGCTTACCTTGGGCGCTTGCAAAGCAGCGTTTAACCCAATTATAAACTTTGCACTGCCCCTGTTGCCCCGAGTTCGGATTCCTTCTATTTATTCTCTATAGCTTGCTACATCAAGTGCTGCCCCCTTGTCCCATCTGCCCACCACTTAACAGATAGTTTGTAACGGGCACCTGCAAACCGACCTGGACGGGGAAAATAAAAAAGCCCTGTATTTACAAGCAAATAACAGGGCTTTTAAGACATTCTTGTACGGGTAAAAAACTATTCGATATTCTGGATCTGCTCACGCATTTGCTCAATCAATACTTTCATCTCTACCGAAGCTGCAGTAATCTCAGCATTGATTGATTTAGATGACAGAGTGTTTGCTTCGCGATTGAGCTCTTGCATTAAGAAATCCAGCCTGCGGCCGACACTACCACCTTCGCTGGCGACGCGTTTGACTTCGGTGAGGTGGGTGTCCAACCTGTCGAGTTCTTCTGCCACATCAACACGCTGAGCCAGTAGTACCATTTCTTGTTCGACTCGATCGTTGTCCATTTCGACATTGGCTTCTTCAAAGCGGTCTTTGATGCGCTGACGTTGCCATTTCATGATATCTGGCATGCGTTGGCGGACAAATTCAACTTGCTCTAGTAAACCAGCAACACGCTCTAGAATGATATTTTTCAGCTGCTCGCCTTCACGTTTGCGCACAGAGATAAGGTCTTTTATAGCATCGCTATACAGATCTAACGCTGCTTTGTGGATTTCAGCGAAGTCCGCTTCTGGCGTAGCAAGAAGGCCGGGCCAGCGCATTAGCGCCACCAAATCAATCGGCTGGGTGTTATCAAAATGCTCGGATAAGGTATTAAGCGCTTCAGACAACTGCTTCGCCAGTGCCTGGTTCACCGCAACGTCTCCCTCGAGGCTTTCAGCGGCTTCAAAGCGCAGTGTTGATTCGACCTTTCCTCGCTTCAGTTTGCCCCGAACAAATTCACGCAGCTTGGGTTCGAGTTCCCGAAACGCTTCTGGCTGCCGGAAATAGGTTTCCAGAAACCTTTGATTTACTGAACGAACCTCCCAAACTATCGTACCCCAAGGAAAGGCTTTTTGTTGCCGACTAAACGCGGTCATGCTGTGAATCATAATTCTATCTACATCCTGTTATTACCTTGCGCTGAATTCTAGTCGCTTTGTTAGCAGAAAGCGAATTTCACCTACTACAGGTATGGAAAATACCAAAGTTATGGAAAAGACAATCCATAGAAAGTAGACAACCGCAGGACCAAATCCGTTATACTTGGCCACTGTTGACCCTAGTCATTATTTTTGAGGAAGAATCTATGCGCCCTAGTGGACGATCGCCGTCACAACTCCGCCCTATCACTATCACCCGCCAATACACCAAGCATGCTGAAGGCTCAGTATTGATTGAGTTTGGAGAAACCAAAGTGCTGTGCACCGCTTCTGTTTCGGAAGGCGTGCCTCGCTTTCTTAAGGGCTCTAACCAGGGCTGGCTAACCGCAGAATACGGCATGTTGCCCCGCTCAACTCATACTCGCAGTGATCGCGAGGCGGCCAGAGGTAAACAAAGCGGTCGTACGCAAGAGATCCAACGCTTGATTGGACGTTCACTGCGCAATGCTGTCGACTTAAAGCTGCTTGGCGAGTACACCATCAACCTCGATTGTGATGTGCTACAAGCCGACGGTGGGACGCGCACCGCCTCTATCACGGGTGCTTGCGTTGCTTTGGTCGATGCGTTGAATCACCTGCGCGCCAAAGGAGCCATTAAAACCAACCCGTTGAAACATTTGATTGCGGCTGTTTCTGTCGGTGTTTATGAAGATACACCGATTCTGGATCTGGACTACCCTGAAGATTCCAGCGCCGAGACTGATTTAAATGTGGTGATGACCGAGACAGGTGGTTTTGTTGAAATACAAGGAACAGCAGAAGGCGAACCTTTTTCCCCTGAACACCTTAGCGATATGCTCGATCTCGCAAAAGCGGGAATACGCGAGCTGATTGATGCTCAGAAAACAGCGTTACAAATGGTCTAATTAGGGAGTAAAACGGCAGGCGATGCGACTAATGCTCTCCTGCCGTGATAAACCACTCCGATCAGGCTTTAGCGCAGCAGACCAAATGAAAACTTCACTTTGGTCATAAATGGTACCCCATCCAAGTTTTCAGCGATAAACCGATGCAGTATGTTGCGATTTTGCTTGTCTAACCAAGCAAATTGAATCCCGATAAGCTCATCACGCACATGGCGAACTTCAGCCTTTAACGTTAGAGAAGGTGTTGAAGAATCGGGTAATACTATGGTGCATTTCACTCGTTGAAACAACTCAAGGGATTCACGATCGGAAATCACACGTAATCCCAATCCGCCCTCAGAAATATCATTCACAAGACAGGGAATATCGGCAGCACCAAGATGAATTTTGGCATCCATTTCTTTGATGCCGGAAGGCGTCACTCGGACAAATTGTCGACGATTGTTGGTCATGATCAGCGTCTCTGTTTACTACAGGGCATCAGCAGCCCAATTCATTATTCTAGCCAATCCATTACTTATATAGGCTTTCTAGCAGCGTAAATTTCACATTACTGCTTTTTACCACGCTTTGCAAGCACAATGGATTGATGCCCTTATTACCCAATTTTAGACCACGTCATAGGAATGACACGTTTCAGACATGGAAATGTCATTTGCCCGTTTTAGCTTGTAAGTCTGTTTAAGCAGCGCGGCGGAGGCCTGT
>DFOV01000191.1 GCA_002376965.1 Gammaproteobacteria bacterium UBA3532 | reverse complement strand
TAGATTATCCATGAAGGTGGTGATCAATCCATCGTCAACCCATTGATACCTATCCATGCCAAAGCCATGTAGCAAATACACCACGGGATAGTCGATACTGGACTCCGCATAGCCAGGCGGCGTATATATCAGAGCCTCGGCGTCGCCACCCAAAGCCGGGCTATCGAATGTTAACTCATGCAATTCACCATGCGCGATATCTGGATGATAGACTTGCGCATCTGGCACTTCTCCGGCCACCACAATGCCGTTATTTCCACCGAAGCCATCAGGAATAAAGGCTGGGGCATTAGGATCTGCTGCCCACGTGTTATCGGTAACAAACTTATATAGCCACGGACCAGGTTCCAGCTCCATTGAAAGTTGCCATATGCCTTGGGCATTTTGAGTCATTGGTAGGCTATCACCATTCCAATTATTCATCTCACCAGCCAGGAAAACGCTACTGGCATCTGGGGCATTGTGGCGAAATGTCACTTCTATCGCTCCGCTATCAGTGACTCGATATCGTGGTGCCAGCATTTCATCGATATTGTCATTGATTTCGACGCGTTCACCCAAGCCTGCTAAATGGGCATCGTCCAGCATTATTACTTCATCACTGGGGCCATCACTAGCAACCTCATCATTATCAAATTGCATATCACACCCTCCTAAACCCATCACCCCGAATACCAGCAAGTAAGCGGCCCTAAAATTAGCGTTAGTCATTATTATCTCCTTTTCGATGAATAGAGGCAGGCATATCTCAACGCGTGCCGGCGCAACCGCCAATCTATCATATTGGGTCGCTACCTCTAAATATTTCATATTTTTCAAGCACAAATTGTCCACCAAGTGGCAATATTAGGGCCTGCAATAAACGATAACAAATGCGAATAGTCCTTGGGGTTAGAGTTCGGGTTGTAATTTGATCAACGTCAACTCGCTTATATACGACTGACCTAAACTAATGTATCAGGGAATCACCCTTCCGCCTGTTCACGCTATTTTGATCTGGTTACATGGAGTCCATACCTGATTCAAGAAGGGGGCCATATGAGTAAAGTGATCATGGTAATTGACGATTCGCCATCCATTCGGCAACTGGCTTCATTTACACTGAAAAGTGCCGGTTTTGAAGTGATCGAGGCGAGCGATGGCCAAGAAGCGCTCGGCAAATTGGATGGCAGCAAAATACACCTGATTGTTAGCGACGTGAATATGCCCAACATGGATGGCATCACCTTTGTACGCGAGGCGCGAAAGATCCCGCGTTATCAGTTCACTCCCATAATGATTCTGACCACAGAATCTGACACCTCGAAGAAGCTGCAGGGAAAGGAGGCTGGCGCTCATGCCTGGCTGGTTAAACCCTTCAATCCTGACCGATTGCTAAAAGCCGTGAACAAGCTTGTGGCTTAGAGTCTTGTACATTTAGCAATGCTCTATAAGGAGAGGCGCTGTCGATGACTGAACCACTCAATCCAGGCGATGAACTTAGTATTTTCAATGCCGACACATTTAAGATTCAGCTGCTTGAAGCAATAAGTAGCGCTGACGAAACCTCGGTTGAACTGTCAGATGTTGAAGATATCGATAGTTGCGGCTTGCAGTTACTCCTTGCTGCCAAAAAATTTGCGCAGATCGAAGGCAAAGCGCTTCACTTTATCCACCATAGCCCAGCAGTAATTCAAGCAATCGAAACAGCTGCGTTGGAATCGGTTTTAGGCGATCCTATCCTCTATTCCAAGGGGCCTGCTGATGATTGAGTGGGAAGCAGCACTGGCCACCTTCCATCAAGAAGCAGATGACTTGCTGGCACAGATGGAAGATGCACTTCTTAGTTTGGAAGACAGTCCAGGCGATGCCGAGCTGATTAATGTCATTTTCAGGGCATTCCATACCATCAAAGGCTCAGCGGGCTTGTTTGATTATCAACAGGTTGTCGATTTCACTCATGTAATAGAAACCGAGCTTGATAAAGTCCGTGACGGTACCCGCCTGCTCGACGACAGCATGGGCGACGCCTTGCTTGCTGCAAAAGATCACATTGCCAATCTACTCAGCCATCTCAGCGAAAGCCCGCAACAAGCCATACCCGATGAGCTATTGAGCGAGGGTGCAACAATTCACGCCACTATTACCCAAAACAAGCAGTACCATCTTTCTCCAACGGATGGACATATTTCACTAACGGATGAGCATAAAGATAAGACCACCCGCCTTGATAAAGACGATCACGACAACTACTGGGTAGTTCACCTTAGTTGTCATCCAGACATATTCAAACGAGGGCTTGACCCCCTAAGCACCATTCGCGCCTTGAGTGCATTGGGAGAGGTGGTTGAAGTATTGACGCTGAGTGACAAGGTACCGCCACTCAAAATGCTAATGGTAGAAAGCTGCTTTCTCGACTTTGAAATCGCCCTGAAGGCGGCAACCACCAAAACTGACATAGAAGATATATTTTCATTCTACCTGGAAGATAGCGAACTACTGATCATTCCCCCTAACAGCGAGCATGGCCTTTATCTCGATCTGCTTGACGAGCTTGAAGGCAGCGAAGCCAAACGGTTAGGAGAAATATTAGTAGGCATTGGAGCTATCACTGCCAAGGAGCTGGACAAGGCCCTCAATTTGCAGGATGAACAGTCGAGTCCCACCCCGCTGGGAGAAATACTGATCGAACAGCAGATGGCCCAACCACAGGTTGTCGAAACGGCTTTACAGAAGCAGGCCCAGGTAAAATCTTCCGCCCAAAAGGCAAGCACAGCGATCCGCGTTAACAGCCAAAAGCTCGGCCAATTGATCGATCTAGTTGGCGAACTCGTCATATCCCAAGCCAGCTTAAGAGTTCAAATCGAGAAGCACCGCATACCCGATATGGAAGACACGCTGAGCGGTGTCGATGCACTGGTTGAAAACATTCGCGATCATGCGATGCAACTGCGTATGGTGCCCATCGCCGAAACCTTTAACCGCTTCAAACGGCTGGTTCGTGACAGCAGCAAATCGCTAGATAAGGACATTGAGCTGCATATTGAGGGCGGAGATACCGAGATCGATAAAGAAATTGTTGAAAAAATTACCGACCCACTAACCCATTTGATCCGCAACAGTATCGACCACGGCATAGAGTTGCCCGCACAACGCAGCCACAGTGGCAAAGACCCTCGCGGCATCATCGGCCTGAAGGCCGAACACGAATCAGGCCGCATTATCATCGAAGTCAGCGACGATGGAGCAGGCCTCGACCCAGAGCGTATTCGCCAAAAGGCGCTTAACATGGGGCTAATCAAAGAAGATATTGAGTACAGTCATAGCCAGATCTTGAACCTCATATTTGAGCCGGGCCTGACCACAAAACAACAAGCAACCAACCTATCTGGGCGCGGGGTTGGGATGGATGTGGTCAAACGCAACATTGAAGCTCTGCGCGGCACCATTGATGTTGATAGTACGCTAGGAAAAGGCACCGTCTTCACTATGAACCTCCCGCTTACCGTTGCCATAATCGAAGGGTTTATGGTTGGGGTGGGCAATGACCGTTACGTCATTCCACTGGCTTCAATCGATGAATGTATCGAGTTTCCCGGCGACTGGCGCATTAGTGAAGATAAACACTACATCAACCTGCGCAGTTCAGTATTGCCCTATGTCAGGCTGCGAGACCTCTTTGACATACCCGACTCGTTACCTGTCCGCGAGAGCTTGGTGGTGTTGCGCAGTGGACGCAAACGCATCGGCCTGCTGGTTGATGAGCTCTATGGCGAATTGCAAACCGTTATAAAACCCCTTGGCGCTATTTTTGAAGCCATTCCCTCTCTAAGCGGTGCCACCATCCTTGGCGATGGTAGCGTGGCACTCATTCTGAATGTTCAAGCCATTATCAATCGATTATCTGAGCCGGGCAGTAAAGCCCAGCGATTAGGAGACGACAATGCGTAGGTTCAAAGACTGGTCACTGGTGTACAAGCTTATCCTTTTATTTTTGGTAGTCAGCCTGATTCCGCTAGCTATCAATGCCTATTGGGCGAGCAAGCAAGCCGAAAAAGCACTGCTTAACCAGACCTATAATCAGCTAACCGCCATGCGCGAAGTCAAACGCGTACAAATAGAAAACTACATGAAACGCACTCAGGCTGATATGGATGTATTACGGGCGACGCTATCGACCGTTCGCCAGCAGGCAATGGATAAGCTTGAAGCCATTCGCGCTATTAAAAGCCATCAATTGCAATCGGTGCTGGACGACATAATCGATGAAGCTAACATGCTGAGCAAAACAGCTGAGATCCGCCAGCTCTACGATGTATTGGTCGACTATCACGTTGAGAGCGGGGTAACCAGTGAGGGGGCATACGATATCACTAGCGCCAGTTATCGTGCCATTGAAGCAACCCACGGCGCATTGATACAGGAAATGATGGCCTCGCTGGAATATCATGAAGTGGCTCTCATCTGCGCAGAGCATGGACATGTTATGTATTCCAGTAGTAAGTCCGCTCACCTTGGAACCAACCTACGCTTCGGCCCATATAAAGAGGGCGCTTTACGCCAGATATGGCACAAAACCAAAACAAGCGGCGAATTATCGATTGTCGACTTCACTACCTATGAGGCTAATGACAACTTACCTACCGCTTATATGGGCGCTCCCATCTACAAAGGAGGCGAACTGGTTGCCGTTTTGGCGATGGAAGTGAATTCAGCTCGTTATGCGCGCTTAATGCAAGAGCGCAAAGGCCTGGGCGAAACCGGCGAGACCTTTGTTGTTGGTAGCGATCTTCTCTTGCGCACAGACACCTTTCTCCAGCCTGAAAAGCTGTCATTCCTAAACTCGTTCAAACACCCTGAACAAAGCAAGTTTCATACACCTGCGGTCGCCCATGCCCTGCAGGGAAAAACCGGCATCGACATTTTTCCGGATTACCGCCAAGAACCCTCACTGATTGCATATGCTCCAATAAAAATCAAAGATCTAACCTGGGCCTTTATCGCTAAGCTAGATATCGATGAAGCATTTAACCCTAGAGACACCCATGGAGATTACTTCTGGGAACAATTCAACCAACTAAATGGCTACTACGACTTATTCCTGATCGATAACCGCGGCCTGGTCTTTTATAGCGTCGCTAAAGAAGCTGACTATCGAACCAATATGATCAGCGGCAAATACAATCAATCCAACCTGGGACAATTAGTACAAAAAGTTTTCTCGACTAAAAAAACTCAGCTGACAGACTTTGCGCCATACGAGCCCAGCCAAAATAAGCCCGCTGCTTTTGGCGCCATACCACTACTCCACGGCGAGGAAGTCGAGCTGGTGGCAGCAGTGCAACTATCGACAGAAACGATCAACAACATCATGCAAATGCGTGAGGGCATGGGGGAAAGTGGAGAAACCTATTTGGTAGGTCCCGACAAACGCATGCGCTCCAACTCCTTCCTGGATCCGGATGGACGTAACATCGAAGCCTCCTTCGCTGGCACCATCGAAAACAACGGCGTAGATACCATAGCGTCCCAAGAAGCATTGCAGGGTAAAAAAGATACCGCCATTATCACAGATTACAATGGTCACTCAGTTCTGGCCGCCTACACATCGATCCCATTCGCAGGTAAGCGTTGGGCAGTTATTGCCGAAATCGAAGAAGACGAGGTGATGGCTCCGGCTGTCAGCCTGATGAAAACCATCGCCCTAATCGGATGTATCTGTGCAATGGCCGTTGTTATGATTGCCTGGGTTGTCGCCAAAAATATCACCCGCCCGATCGTTAAAAGCGCCGATGTAGCCAAAAAGCTGGCAAAAGGCGATCTGACTGATACGCTTGACAGCGATAGCAAAGACGAAACAGGCCAGCTAATCATGGCAATGGGAGAAATGACAGGTCGCCTGTCAGATGTTATTACCGGCGTTCGCGCCAGTGCCGATAATCTAGCCTCCGCTTCACAACAAGTCAGCTCAACGGCACAAAACATTAGCCAATCAGCAACTGAGCAAGCCACAGGCGTTGAACAAACCACATCTGCTGTCGAAGAGTTGAATGCTTCGGTTCATCAAAATGCTGAAGGTGCCCGCACAACGAACCAGATCGCCACCAATGCAGCTCATGAGGCAGAAGTCAGTGGTAAGGCCGTGCAAAGAACGGTTGATGCCATGAAAAAAATCGCTGAGAAAATCGGCCTTATCGAAGATATCGCATACAAAACCAACCTGCTTAGCCTCAATGCAGCCATTGAAGCAGCCCGCGCAGGAGAGCACGGCAAAGGCTTCACCGTAGTCGCAGCAGAAGTACGTCAATTGGCTGAAAACAGCCGCCTGACCGCTCAAGAAATCAACAAATTGGCCAGCGACAGTGTCAGCGTTGCTGAAGAGGCCGGGAAATTGCTTGAGCAATTAGTACCCAGCATCAATAAAACAGCGGATCTGGTTAAGGAAATCACCAATGCCTCCGAAGAACAGGCCCAAGGCGTTAGCCAAATAAACGATGCGATAGTTCAGCTAGATCAGACTACCCAGCAAAATGCCTCAGCATCTGAAGAGTTGGCGGCCACATCGGAAGAATTGAATGGCCAAGCAGAACTGCTACAACGTTCGGTCGCATTTTTCCGAGTGAAAGACACGCCACAACCAGCGAATGTCAGCCCAAAACAAGCGCCTAAGAGTGAGGCGCTAACCGAACTGACGGATGATCAGCACTGGGAAAGCTTTTAGGGAGCGCCTTATGAATGAATTATCTACATCAGAGGGCGCGTTACCTCTTCAATCACATGATGGCTCAGCCAATCAGTATTTAACCTTTCTGTTAGGTCAGGAAAAATTTGGCGTCAACCTGTTGGATGTGCAGGAAATTATCGAAGTGCAACCGGTCACTCGTATACCAATGTCGCCCGACTTTATTAATGGTGTTTTTAACCTCAGGGGCAATGTCGTAGCAGTTATTGATTTAGCCAAACGTCTGGGCAAAAAACCAATAATACTCACCAAACGCTCCTGCCTGATTATTGTTGATATCGAGGCCAGTGAGCGTCACCAGATGATCGGGCTACTGGTCGACGAGGTATCAGAGATAACCGAAATCAGTAAAGAGCAGCTCAAAGATGCCCCTGATTTTGGTTGCGGCATTCGCACAGATTTTGTCGAGCACATGGGCCATGTTGGGGATGACATACTCATACTCTTGGCCATCGATCGAATTCTAAACCTGGACGAGCTAGCCGATGTCTGGAAAGCGACCGAAAAATCATCTAGTATCGCAACTGAAACCACTTAGCTAGCAAGGGAGGCTCACCATGAACCGAATGGAATCAGGCACCACTCCATCACCCGCCACATCTCAACCACGGGAGTCGCCCCCCCCTTCCACACCATCGATCCCCTTCTCCAAGCAACTGTGGCAAAACCAATCCATTCACTACCTTATGCCTGGCGAGTTATGGATTGGGCCACCGCCAGAGCAATCATTATCCACATTACTAAATTCAGGCATTGCTATGGTCTTCTATCACCAGCAGCCGGGCTTTATTGGTTTTTGTCATTTTCTAACCGTATCTCACAGCGCCGATTGCGTGCGCCGTGGCGATGCCCACTACGGCGAGAAGGCTACCGCAAGAATTCTTAGAGCCTTTAGCAATGAAGGCTACGCTCCACAAGATATACAGGTCAAAATTTATGGTGCCAGTCATATGCAGCGCGAAACGGTAGCAAGCGCTCAACAGAATACCACCTTTGCTTTTGGCTTTGTCCGGCGCAATAACCTGCGTCTTACCAGCTCAGATACGGGTGGCAACTATGGTCGACAGATCTATCTGAACCCAACCAATTTTGACGTTAAAGTTCGAAAAATATTGCCTTAGTCGGCTTGCTTATCGCTGCTAGAAGCCTCCCGCAAAGGCACAACACCTGATCGAAAGTGCAAATCGCGCTGCGGAAAGGGAATTTCGATATCATAGCGGCGAAAAGCATCGTCAATCGCCCATAAATAGTCTGATGTGAGGGCGGTCGGACGCTTTACCTGCTCGGCAGGCACCCAAACACCAAGCATGAAATCCAGGCTGGAATCACCAAAGCCTGTCATCCAGACGATAGGTTCTTTACCAGCAGATTTTAAGGTGTAGCCGACTGAATCAGCCGCTTCTAACACCGCCTTTTTGACCAGGTTTTTGTCGCTACCATAAGCAACCCCAAAAGGAATACGGAAGCGCCGAATGCTTTCTTCCAGTGTCCAGTTGGTGACCTTACCATTGGTTAGTTCTGAGTTTGGGATCAGGATATCAACGTTGTCATTGGT
>DFOV01000280.1:447-5698 GCA_002376965.1 Gammaproteobacteria bacterium UBA3532 | reverse complement strand
TAAGCTGCTTATCCATCATTTGCATGAACTCTGAATCGGTCCCTTGTCCAGCACCATGGGTCAGAAGCAATCGTTGCAACATACTAGTTTTCCTTTCTCAAATATACAGGGGATATACGCAATCACCTTATATATGATTTGGTTATAAAAGCGACATTTTTTGGCACTGCAATACGGTCAGGTTATTAGTTTTCGCGCTAAATTTACGACAATATAGCAACTCTTTGTAATCTATTCACCCCACTTCACTATAGTTGATATCTTACAGCCGGAGTGCCTGAATTTGCTGGTTTTTTGCCCCCTTGGGCCACATGTATCTTAAGCTGTTTACGTTGGATATGTCACTTTTTCATACAAGCCATAACACCACCTCCCCCCCAACTCCACATTCAACCCGATGCATCACCTATGTGCTTTAGGTATAATGGTTACGTGGTAATCAATAAGACAAGGCCAGTCTTTTACTAAGCACCACTTTTTAATCAGTATTGACCTTTAAATAGTGTTTATCGTTATCCATGGAGGATTTAGTTATGCTTGGAAACCAAAACAATTTGACCAACTCACCCATCAAGTTGATGCTATGGCATGTATTATTTGCCGCTGTTATGTTGATATCAATGCTAGAGTCCACGCTCTCTTGATTACAGAACGTTCTTGAGCACGACACTTTGAACAAGGCCGCTATAGCGGCCTTTTTATTGAATGGTACTTATCCAGTTGGCGAGTGTATAGTATAGCGCTTGACGATCTATTGGTTTGGTGAGGAAGTCGTTCATTCCCTGGTTTTCAGCCAGTTCTCTGGCGCTATCAAAAGCATTGGCTGTCAGAGCAATGATGGCGCTTTTGCATCCCAAGTTACGCAGCTCTCTCGTTGCGGTAAAACCATCCATAACAGGCATTAAGCAATCCATCAATATGACATCATAGTCTGGCTTACGTTGATAGGCCTCTATGGCTTCAACCCCGTTTTGCGCGATATCAACTGTCAAGCCAAAGCTCTCTAATAATGCTCGCGCAACCTCCTGGTTTATCAGATTATCTTCAACTAGCAGGCAATGCCCCGAGAGATTCGCCAACTGAACACTCTCCAAAGCCTGTTCACTCGAGTCACCTTCACCTTTCGCAATATGCAGCAAGCGCTGCCACAGCTCCGTCTGTAAATACGGAGTCATTAGCCAATGTTTACCACCAGCCTTACGAAAGCTATCCAGGACAGGGAGCTCATTAGCGTGGTAGACCAGCACCATATTCCTCGGTTTTGTCATACCTTGAATGAACTCGACTCCCTTAGCTACATCATCATCCCATACCACGATCAACTGGCTGTTTATATCAACCGAAGCCAGCTGCTCAACAGAACAACATTGATACTGAGCACCAACATGCTCGACAGCTTTGCGTAGAACACTATCAGTCAATGCGGTCACATGAAGAATATCGATCCCTTTAAGATGCTGTTCCGGTTCATCGATATAACTGCTGTCTTCCCATTGCTTTAGCTCTAAGGTAAACCAGAAGCACGCCCCCTTACCTTCTTCACTAGATACACCAATTTCGCCACCCATCATACTGATCAGTTGACGAGAAATGGTCAGCCCTAATCCCGTTCCTCCGTGCTTACGTGTCACACTGCCGTCTACCTGAGAAAAGGGGCGAAACAATCGTCGCTGGTCTTCTTGCCTAATTCCACTACCGCTATCTACAACTTCAATCCGGCACCGAACACTTTCTTCGGTTATGCCTAACAAATTAACATGAACCCGAATGTATCCCTGGTCAGTAAATTTAATCGCATTACCAATCAAATTGAGCAGCACCTGGCGCAAGCGAGATACGTCGCCAAACAGGCTACGTGGCATTTTAGGTGGAAAATCAATGTCCAATGATAACCCTTTCTCTTTGGCCAGAGGCAAAAGCAGGTTAACTACGTCATGCACCGCCCTTTCCAAATCAAAAGGCACAGGTTGTAGTTCGAGCTTGCCTGCCTCAATCTTTGAGAAGTCTAAAACATCTTGAATAATATCGAGCAAATTTCTACCGGAACGATAAGCAGCGGTCACATAGTGATGCTGCATATCACTTAACTGGCTATCGAGTAGTAATTGAAGCATACCCAATACACCGTTCATTGGCGTTCGAATTTCATGACTCATTGCCGCCACAAATTCGCTTTTTGCCAGGGAGGCGCGCTCGGCTTGCAGCTGTGCCTGTCGCCTTTTTTCTGACTCACGGCGCAAATCCTGTTGCTGCTCCAACATTCGGTTCATCACGCGATGCCCTTTAACCAAGGTTCTTATCTGATGCAATAGCACATCAAAATCAATTGGCTTGGTAATGAACTCATTCGCACCTAATGCATAGGCCTGACTGCGCCGGGCCTTATCACCAAAACCAGACATGGCTATTATTGGTACATCGCCCCTAGGGCTTTGTAAACGCCTTACTTTGTTGATAAGTCCCAGTCCAGATATTTCTCCAGGCAACACGATATCAATCATCACCAGGTCAATATCTTCGTTTCTAATTTCATCGTATGCTCCATCAGCACTGCCATACCACACCGTATCTACGCCATGCTCACCCAATACACTCGCTATCATATTCGCTATCGACTCGGAGTCTTCAACGACCAGGATGCGCCCACCAATAGCTATATGGCGCTCGGAAGCGCGACGAATATAGCTTTCCAATTCACCAAATGCTTCACGCTCGAACACATCAGTGATACCCGAGGCAATCGCCCTATCACGTAAGGCCTTATCGTATTGGCTGGCCACCAGAACAATAGGAATATTTTGCAAAGCCTGTTGCTGACGCAGCCAGTGCAAAGCATCCAACGCGCTAGCATCATCCAGTTGCTCGGATAGACAAATAAACTCAACTTTATCCAGATCAACTTTTTTCAGGTCAGCTATAGATGTTACCTGACGAAAAAGAATCGCGTTGCGCAACGCGATTTCTTTGACCAAAGCACCAAACGTTTTCCCATTATCCAGGCATAGCAGCCTCATGCGTTATCTCCCGACAGCCAATATTTCAACCTATCGATTAACTGCTCTTTTTCAAACGGCTTTGATACATAATCATTCATACCAGCTGCTTCACACTGTGATCGCGCACTGTCAAAGGCATTTGCGGTTAAAGCAATAATAGGAATATCTGCACGAACGTCACTCTGACGTATCGCCTTGGTGGCCTCATAGCCATCCATTTCTGGCATGAGACAATCCATCAAAACAAGGTCGTAGCTGGCCGCATTTTCGGCGTGCATGGCAACCGCCTCTTTACCATGATTAGCCACATCAACCGTCAGCCCAATTGACTCCAGCATGGCTTTGGCCACTTGCTGATTAATGAAATTATCTTCGACTAGCAGGATATGGCCAGATAAGCTGGTTTGTTTTTCTTCATATTGCTCTTTTACTCGATGCTTGGTTACCAGCTCATCACTATCTTCTTGGCCAAGTACTGTCTCAAGCAGTTGCATCAACACACTATGCATATATGGCCTGGTCAGGTATCCATGAAATCCAGCTTGTTTGAAAAAACGTCCATCACCCTTAACCGCCTGACTGGAAATCACCACCAGCTTGCAGTCAGGCTGGTGGTGGCATACGCTCTTAACAAACTGCTGTGGTTGTTGGCGTACCCAGTTGTCGACCACGACCAGTATCTCGGTCTTGTTGGCTGAATCTTGTAAGTTGATCATTGCGTCATCCAGGTTGGAATAGACTTCAACCAACATGCCCCAGTGTTTGCACAGCCTAACCAAAATTTTTCGCGACAGTGAATCTTCTTCCAGCAACATAATTGACCGGCCCGCCAAATCAGCCTTACTGTCTTGTGGTTGCTCACCCAGCTCGAAAGGAAGCTCAAGCCAAAAGGTGGTCCCCTTCCCTTCAATACTGTCTACGCCTATCTCTCCCCCCATCAGCCGAACCAGTTGCCGGGATATAGCTAACCCCAACCCTGTTCCTCCGTAATTGCGGGTAGTTGATGCGTCAACTTGGCTGAAGGGCTGAAACAATTTTTCAACACCGGTTTTATTGATGCCAATGCCGGTATCTTCTACCTCAAACCTAACCCAGATACTTTTTTCATAGGACTCTGTTATCATTATCCGTAACGCAACATAACCTTTGTCGGTGAACTTGATAGCATTACCGAGCAGGTTCATCAAAATCTGGCGAACACGTCCAGGATCAGCTACCACTTGTAGCGGACAGTCTCGATCATAATCTAATACCAGGTCGATGCACTTTTCTTGAGCTTTTGGTGCTAGCAAGCGAACGACATCAAAGCTGGCTCGCTCGAGGTTGAAAGGGATGGGATCAATTTCCAAGCGCCCTGCTTCGATCTTTGAAAAGTCCAGAACGTCATCAATGATGGTTAACAATGCCTTACCAGAATCGCGAATGGCGTCGATATAATCTTTTTGCTGCAAGGTAATATCTGTTTCTTCCAGCAACTGCACCATGCCTAATACACCATTCATCGGCGTACGAATTTCATGGCTCATTGTGGCAACAAATTCACTTTTCGCTCGCGACGCGGCTTCGGCATCATCTGTCGCTTTGATCAGCGCCTCTTCGGTATGTTTAATATCCGTCACATCACGAGCAATGGCATAGATTGTTTTGTTTTCGCTTTCAAAAATCGCGTTCCAGGATAGCCAACGCTCCATACCTTCAGCTGTTATAAAGCGAATCTCAAAGTTGGTAACGCTAGCTAGCTCCTCCAGCCAAATCAGCATTTGGTCGCATTTTTCTTTGTCACGATCAGAGGCGTGAGTGGCAAAAGGCTTGTCTATCACTTCATAGCCACTAAACCCCATCAACGACTCCCAAGCTGCATTCACCTCGGTGATCTGCCCATCCTGAATGATAGTGATGAGATCCATGGATAGATCAAAAAAGTTTTGGCGGTGCAGTTGCAGGGCATGCTGCTCGGTAATGTCCTGAAAAATGCCAAACAAGCGCAATGCTCGCCCGCTGACTTCTTCGACATGACCAATTGAGCGCATCCAGATGTGTCGACCAGCAGCCGTGATTAATGGCAGCTCAAGATCCCATGGTTCTTTNNCTCCATACCTTCAGCTGTTATAAAACGAATCTCAAAGTTAGTTACACTGCATAGCTCTTCCAGCCAAACCAGCATTTGGTCACACTTTTCTTTGTCACGATCAGAGGCATGAGTGGCAAAGGGCTTGTCTATCACTTCAGAACCACTAAACCCCATCAACGACTCC
>DFOV01000280.1:0-241 GCA_002376965.1 Gammaproteobacteria bacterium UBA3532 | reverse complement strand
CAGCTCAAGATCCCATGGTTCTTTATCCATGATAGCAGCCTCAATCGCCTTACCGATCACAGGCCTCGCTTCCGGTGCATAAAACTCGATCGAACGCGCTAGATCCGGTTTTTCCGTCACGGGTAAATCGTGCAGTTCATAAAGTTCGTTAGACCAGGTCAATGCCATGTTATCCAGACGTAATTCCCAGCCACCTATTTTTGCTATACGGCTGGTACGCATTAACATCGCTTGCTTTTCT
>DFOV01000446.1 GCA_002376965.1 Gammaproteobacteria bacterium UBA3532 | reverse complement strand
TATTCAGAAACCAACAAACAGCATATGGTTGATAGCATTCGCTTTCGCTATCAGTTAATGCCGTTTTTGTACTCATTGGTATATGCGTCTACGCAGACCGGCGTGCCGATGAATGCGCCTAAAGTGTTTTATTTTCAGGATGATCCAACAACCCATCTAGCGAGCAGTGATCACGACTTTATGGTGGGATCGCATCTGTTGGCTGCGCCATTAATTGACCTAAGCGCCAGCCAGCGCCAGGTGTATTTGCCAGCAGGGCAGGTGTGGTATGACTGGCATGATGACGCACGCTATGACGGTGGCCAGTTTGTATCTGTGGATGCGCCGTTAGGTCGCTTGCCATTATTTGTTCGAGAAGGTGCAATCATTCCTATGGGGCCAACCATGAACTATGTTGATGAGCTGCCTGGCGCGCCATTGAGTATTCATGCATGGCCAGGTAGCGGCGAATTTTTACTCTATGAAGACGACGGCAAAACTCTCAACTACCAAAGCGGCCAATACCGTCAAACGCGGTTTACCCAGCGTCAAATAAGTAGCGAGTGGCAGATGGATATATTGGTTGATGGCAGCTATAGCCCTGGCCGAACCAGCTTAACTGTCATAAAGCATATTGCCAGTGTTCCTAGCAGTGTGACACTGGATGGCAGTGAGCTTGCCGGTGCGGCTAACCTGAGTGCTTTAAGCGCTGTTGAGCAAGGCTACTTTTTTGATGCAGATACAGCAACATTGCATATCAAGCTTCAAGAAAAGCAGGGTTTACAACAACTGGCAGTACTGGAAGAGGGGGCGCAGGGATTGGTCACGTTGTACTACCGCACTGACTGGACAACACCTTCGATGATTTATTCGGCCGATGGTAGCGAATGGTTAGCTGAGCCGGGCGAGTCACTCATTGAGAGCGGATTTTCAGGGTATTACACTATTAGCATACCAGCCTCGCAACTAACTTTTGCTATCACCGATGGCGCTGGCAACTGGGATAGTCGCCAGGGGGCAAACTATAGCATTATTGAACCTGGAACCTATACCTTGAAAGATGGCGTGATTAACCAAGGCGTGCCGCCATCACATATCGAGCTGCAATACCGAACTTCCTGGGATGTGACAACCATCCACTATTCAGCCAATGGCGGAGCATGGCAGCAGGCGACAATGAATGCTGGCTCGCTCAATGGATTTGTGGACTTCTCACTTGAGGCAGTCAGTCTCGAATTCTATTTTAGCGATGGCACGCAAGTTGATGATCAGCAAGGGGCTAATTATCAAATCGCGTCACCCGGACAATATTATGTAGATAATGAACAGCTTAGGTCTGGTCAACCCGAGCAGGTGGTCAGGCTGTTTGTCGAGGCGGACTGGCCCCAGGCATTTATCAGTTACACCACCGATGGAACGAATTGGACTGCCGAGCCTGTGGCGATGACGCCATCGGCGATTCCCGGCTATTTTCAGTTTGATATTCAAGGGCAAGTGGCGGTGTTTTCGGTCACCGATGGTGCTGGGCAGTGGTTAGATAATGGCGGCCAACACTACAGCGTGTCCCAACTCGGTAGCTATACGCTCTCAGTTAGCGGATTGGAAAATAGCGCCCCAACAGCGCAAATAACGCTGTATTACCAAACGGCGTGGAGTACACCGCATATTCTCTACAGCGCTGATCAAGGGGTGTGGGTTGATCAACCTGGCGCGTCAATGCCGATCAGCGATATTGGCGGATATGCGTCGATTACTATTGATGCGTCGCGTTTAGAGTTTGTGTTAAATGACGGTGCTGATAATTGGGATAACAACCAGTTTAATAACTACCTGATTGAACAACCCGGCGTATTTACCCTGGCTGATGGTGTTATTATTCCAGGATTACCTGGCACCCAGATAACGCTGTACATCAAGTCGAATTGGGACAGCATGAATATATTGTATCAGCTGGATGAGCAGCCATGGTTGCAGGAGCCTGGGATTGCCGTACCTGAAAGCCGCTATCCAGGTTATCGCGAGTTTTTCATTACTGGAAATAGTTTGGCCTTTGCCCTGACTGATAATGAGGGCACTTGGGATAACAATAATGGCGAAAACTATCACATCGCTGTAGCGGGTGAATACACATTGGCTAACGGTGTGTTAACACCAGGGGAACCTGAGCTATCTATCACTGTTCACTATCGAACCGACTGGAGTAGTGCTTTTATTCAGTATGCGGCGAATCAGTCTGCTCAATGGACAACACCGCCAGGGGTTGAAATGGTGCCAAGCAGTTTAGGAGAGGGATATTTCTCAGCAACGATTTCCGGTTATCACTTGGAGTTTGCCCTGACCAACGGCAATGAAGACTGGGATAGTAACCAGGGAACCAACTATACCATCGCATCGCCGGGTGAATTTGTGCTGGAAAATGGCGTAATCACCCAGATCGATCAGCCCGCTTTTGATGGCTCGCCGTATCTGGAGCAAGCGGGAATGGTGGTTTTTGAGGCCGAGGACTTTCATGCCAATGAGCTAGGTGAACTTGCCCAGTGGACAACGGGTGATTTGATGGAAGGGTATGCCGGATCAGGCTACATGCAAGCGCTGCCTGATGCGCGGGTTAAACTGAGTGTTAATGAACTTTCTCAATCGCCACGCTTAGACTATCGCGTTCAGTTCTCTAATACGGGGCTGTACTATCTGTGGATTCGCTCAAAAAGCCCATCGATGTTTGCCGACTCGGTGCATGTTGGATTGGATGGCGAAGCGGTATTCTCAGCAGACCGTGTTCGGTTGTCGCGCTATGTTTATGGCTGGCAGTCACATACATTGGATATTAATCGAGGGGTGTTGAGTATTGATAGCGGGGGGGAGCATACGCTATCGGTTTGGATGCGCGAAGATGGCAGTGTGGTCGATAAAATCATACTAACCCAAGACCCAGACTTTGTGCCCACGGGTAGTGGGCCAGCCACCAGCTTCACCACCACCAATTTGCCAAGCGCTGGTGTTTCGCTTGCTCCAGTTGAGAGCAGTGTTGGTAATGTTCTAGGTGAGCCAATCGATCTTGGAGAACCAGCAGTACCTGTAGAGCCAAGTGAGCCGCTAGTCGAAACTTTTCAGGCTTCGGGTAGCGTTTCCTTCTGGGGATCTGACTACTACGGGCCATATCCAGCCGAGGGTGGTAGTGAGTTTAGCGTGGTAATGACCGGAACCAACGACGCAGATCTCTATGTGCGTTTTGGCGCAGAGCCTTCGCTATGGCGCTATCACTGTCGCCCCTATCAAGAAGGCAGCGATGAACGCTGTGATTTGACGGTGCCGGAGCTGGGTCGTGATGTTTATATCCGAGTGCATGGCTATGAGGCGAGCGAATATCAACTTGAAGGCAGTTACACGCCTGCTCAGCCATAGCCCCAATTAATCAGAAGCAAAATAACAATAAAATTTAAGAACCAATGAGGGTATGACTATGTGGCTACCAAGGTTAGTACAGGTTTTACGCGAGAGAAAAGCATCCAAGCCGGTTATTTGGGGTATCGCTCTAAGTTTATGCTCGGGCAGTATTCTGGCCAATGACGGCGTTTATGTGCAGCTGTTTCAATGGCAACATAATGATGTCGCTAAAGAATGTGAAGATTTTTTAGGGCCAAAAGGCTATGAGGCTGTGGTGGTTTCGCCGCCACAAGAGCATATCGACAAAAGCAACTGGTGGGCGGTTTATCAGCCGGTCAGTTATCAGCTGGAAGGGCGCTTTGGTAACTCGGTTGAATTCGCTAGCATGATTAGTCGCTGTCATGCGGCGGGGGTCAAAGTCGTGGTTGATGCTGTCGTCAATCACATGGCGCGTGGTGACGGTGTGGCTGGCGTTGGAGTGAATGGCGCGCCATATGATCCAGAAACCCTAACGTATGCGCCATATGCCGATCCGCAAAACCATCTCCATCAACCGCAATGCGGTGTCGATTGGGATGTGGTTGATTCGGTTCATGAATGTAACATGATTGGTTTGCCTGATTTGAATACGGGCAATCTTGAAACTCGCGCGATATTGCGCCAGTTTCTCAAATCGATGTTGGATCTAGGTGTCGATGGCTTTCGGATCGACGGTGCCAAGCATATCAGTCAGCAAGATCTGGGCTGGTTGCTGCTCGATGTTGACGACGAACATATTATTTATCAAGAAGTGGTCGATTTTGGCGATGGGGCTGTACGTGCCAGCGACTATATTGAAACCGGACAAGTGACTGAATTTTTATATAGCACCCGTCTGGGAGACATTTTCCATACGGGCAATCTGGCCTGGCTCGCTGATTTTGGTGAAATATGGGGTATGCTGCCGAGTGAGCACGCGCTGGTCTTTTTGGATAACCACGATAGCCAGCGCTGGGAAGACTCAACGGTGCTGACCCATAAAAAAGATCTGCTCTATTACATGGGCAATATTTTCATGCTGGCATGGCCTTATGGGCAGCCCAAGGTGATGTCGAGTTTTCGCTTCGAGGATAAAGAAGCTGGGCCGCCTGCTGTTGGTGTGCATAGTGGTGCTGGTTGCTATGGTGATTGGGCATGTGAGCATCGCTGGCGACCGACCGCCAATATGGTGACATTTCGTAAAGTCGCCGCAGACGCGCCGGTGGTAAATTGGTGGGACAATGGTGCCAACCAAATCGCCTTTGAACGCCAAGGTAAAGGTTTCGTTGCTATTAACCATGAAGACGCCCCCCTGGTACACACCTTTGATACCAGCTTACCACCCGGTCGCTACTGCAATATCATAAATGATGATATAAATAATAACCGCTGCTCGGGCCAAACCACCGAAATTGGCAGCGACGGTGCCCTGACATTAGAAATTTCACCCCAACAAGTGTCCGCCTTTCATATTGAAGCTGTGGAGATAGGGCCTGAGTGGTTACGTGGCATCAATGGACTATATCGCATAACCGCCAGGCACAGTGGCAAAGCCTTGGATGTGGCGGGGATAAGTCATAGTAATGGGGCAAACTTGCATCAATGGGACTACGTTGGTGGTTGGAATCAGCAGTGGTATATCGAAGATATTGGTGGCGGGCGTTATAAAATCCGTGCGCGTCATTCTGATAAGCTGCTTGATGTATCTGGCATGAACACCAGCAATGGCAGCAATGTGCATCAATGGGAAGATGTCGGAGCGCCCAGCCAAATCTGGCATATCGCAGATGCGGGTGATGGTTATGTTGCCATTATCAATGAGCATGCTGGCAAGGCATTGGATGTGAACGCGATCCGCCATGAAAACGGAACCAATATCCATATTTGGCAATATCAAGAAGGCTGGAATCAGCAGTGGCAATTAACTCCTGTTGAATAAGCCAAGATATAAAAAGCCCAGGTATAAAAAAAGCCCAGCTTATTGAGGAATGAGCTGGGCTTTTTTTATATCTATTCGAGAGAGGCTTAAGCGCGGTCAGAACTGCGTTTGCGCATGAAACCAATTCCTGCCAATCCTAAACCAAATAACAATACACCGGCTGGCTCGGGTACAGCGGTGAATGCTTCGTTGACAACGATGTCGTCAATCAGAAATTCAGGACGTATTCCATCACCAAGCGCTGTAAAAGTTACTGACACTAAGTCAGTAAAGTCGCTGGAGAGAGAAAACTGTTCCCAAGAAAGAAAATCAAAGTTAATGGTCTGAGACACGATAGAACCATCAAACAGTGTGCCGACGATGTCTATGCCCGTTGCTAAGCCGTAAAAGCCAGAAACCACATCAGGGGCAAAGTCTTGGGTTCGGCTACCCGAAAAAAATGATTGCAATGAAAACAGCGAGTTATCGAAAGCAGTCATAGTGACTATAGACTGCGAGTTAGCATCGACGAGCGCTGCAGAAGTGTTGTTCTGGATAACGCCAGCGTTACAAACCCAAAGATTAGGGTCTTGTGGGTTACCGGTAAATTGGTAACCCTGGCTGACAACTGTGTTACCTTGAGAAGCACAGTTTCCTGAGGTTACGTCTTGAAAGTCGATAAGGGTTGCATTGGCGGCGCCTGCAACAAGTAAAGCACCAGCGGTAAGTAACTTTTTCATCTTGGATATCCTTGAATTATATGTAGTATTCGCGATGTTGTGATGCAATATTTACGCCTTAACTATAACATATTGAACTATATGGACTATTTGGGTAATTCTTAGTCGTTGGCACTATATTCTGTAAAATAATACGACACATGCGTCAGCTTAAATTGCCGTTAGTGGCGGCTTTGGTACTGATAGTAACGCGATGTATCACTATTTGATGTGCCAACCATCGCGGGCGAGAAAGCTAAAGCGAGCAGGGATAGCAGACTGATGACCCCGATGGCCAGGCGGTAGTTTTTTTCTCGTGAAACTTTTCCTCGAACGGCTAATAGAATCCATTTGGCGTGAGTGAATAGGTGCCCGGTTAAAACCAATAGAAAAGCGATGGAGAGATAAAAATGAATATCGCCCCATTCATGGCGAGTCAAGCCCCATACTGAAATGCCTCCACTTCGAGGGGGCAAGGTATAGCGAATCAACGTTCCTGTGCTGACGACAAATACCAATAAAATAAAGGAGGCTAAATCGAGCCATTTTATGAGGGTGGAGTGGCGCATTTGGATGACTCCTGATCCACAGCGTATCTTAAGTATCAAACATGCTACCTCTGTGAAGATAGGGCAATGTTGCCACGGATCAATATTATGATTTTCGTAGTGAATTGACCTGTTTTAACTTTCTGATTGATATAACCTTCTATACTTTGCCTGAATCTATCTCACAGGAAAGTCATCAATGAAAAGTAGTGTGCGTTTATATTCTCTTATTTCTTCTATTGTACTGAGCTTATCGGGAACTTCGGTGTTTGCGGCTGACCATGAGCACGGCGGCCCGCTGTGCCAAGGTTATGGGCCGCAAGCTCCACGTGATATTGATAGCGTGGAAGGTGTTAATAAGCAGTTGTTTTCTGTTGCACCAGAAGCCAGTGAAATGAACTTGTGCAATATTCATTTTCACAACAATGCGGAACACAAAGCCAAGGCATTTTCCCTGTATGCTGGTGAGGGGGAGCATGGTCATGGCGGTGGCTATCAATGTCAGATTAGTAAGACACTTGGTGCCAACGAGTTGGTAGCGCCCAAAGGTGATATTTGTCATGGTCTAAAGCCAGGAGATACCATTGAGGTGCATTGGGTGCATTCGTCTTGTGATGTTCAGCCTGGCAAAGGCTTAGGCGCATGCGTTTCTAAGCAGTGTGCGAACCCCAACTTGCGAGTTGAAACTCAGGTATTTACCTTGGTCAATGATAGTGCGGCTTTGGACTTTTCCGAGTTGTCTTATGACGGAAATATCTCAGCAGGTTTTCATCAAGCGAAAGCTCTACCGGATAATACAGGTAAGCCGCTAGTCTATCTTGGATCGACAACCGGCCCCAAGTATACCGAGCAACAATGCTCCGAATATCAGGTAACCTGGAGTGTCCGACCTCAGTGTGCGAAGCTGGATATTAACAGTTTGGGAGAATGGTGTAAGGGGAATGTTTTTAAGGAAGATCATGCCCATGGTGTACGCAAGCTGGTGACCCATCCTGAACTGTTATCAGAAATCAAATAACGCTATTCTGCGTCTTTATAAAACGGGGAGGCGATATGCCTCCCCGTTTTCATTCGCTTTTAGCGACTGATCTTGTCGTTAACAATTTGGTAGTTGCTGCCAAAGTTGTTGTCCCAATCTTCGCCTTGATCATGGATATAACGAACAGCAAACTCTATGTCGTTATCATCTGCATTTAGCTCGACGGGAAAAGCGAAAGACCACATTTCAACACCTGTACTGTAGTCTTCGATATAGGTCGCAGCAGCGGTTTTAACGGTTGCCCAGTTATCATCGGTGTAGACAATGTCGACGGTTTTGTTGAAGCTGATGTCTTTTAGTCATAAGTGGCCTTTGACGACATCGCCAAAGCGACCGGCGCCCCACCATTGCTCTTTATCACCTATCCATACCGGTGTGTCATTCAATTCAAAATTGCGAGCAGTAAAGTTTTCACTGATGTCATCAACGTTGTAATTTAAGCCATCGTTGTTATCCCAGTAGGTTTGACCATTAACCTGGTATGAGATAGCAAAATCATGGTGGAAGGTGTCTTTAGAAAAAGACCAGATTTCCTTGCCAGCAGTGGATTGGCCTACATAGGTGGCTGGC
>DFOV01000344.1 GCA_002376965.1 Gammaproteobacteria bacterium UBA3532 | reverse complement strand
GGAAGAAGGCAGCCAAATGGCTGCCTTCTTCCGTTTGAACGAGGTAAAATGTCGGCTATGAATATAGTCACGCTGCTGGCGTTTTCAGTTTGCTTACTAAGCTATCTGGCGATTTGTTTATTGCTACTCACGGTAAAGCGAACCAATTTACAAAGCAAACTGCTCTTTGCCGCGCTCGCCACCTCTACTGGCTGGGCGCTTGGTGGGGTGGTTGGCGTCGTCCTAAATATGCCACTGGCTTATTATTCGACGCTTGATTGTTTACGTTGGTTAGGCTGGGCACTCTTTTTAGTGTCGGCTCTTTCTGGAAAGAAAAAATTCGCAGAGTTATTCCGAGGCTCCCTGACTGTTAAAGGGCTATACCTTGCCCCATTGGGCTTAGCTGCAGTGACAATATACAGTGCTATTGTCGAGGCGAGTTTGTTTGAATATCTGCTTTCGTTCTACCTATTATACTCATTGGTATTAAGTGCCTTAACCGAAGCGTTTTACCGGAGGAACAAGTCTCATCGCTGGGCGATACGGCCTATTTGTCTTGGCTTGGGTGCACTGTTTATCTTTGATTTTTACATCTACTCGGAAGCTCTATTATTGGGGGCGGTGAGCGGAAATAATTTGGTAGCGCGGGCGGGCTTCCACTTTGCAGTTGCTCCACTATTGTTGTTGGGGACCAAACGCAACCCGACCTGGGATCTGAATATCTTTATTTCAAGAGATGTTGTACTACAGAGCACTCTGGTTTTTGGTGCTGGCATCTATCTGACGTTGATGGCTGGTGTTGGCTACTACATCAAAGCGATTGGCGCTTCCTGGTCTTCAGCTGCTCAAGCGCTGTTTATTTCATTAGCCTTCGTACTATTGGTGGCGCTATTTTTGTCTGAAGGTATCCGCAAGCGGCTGCGGGTTTATATTGCCAAGCATTTTTTCGCTAATAAACACGATTACCGCCAAGAATGGCTGGCGCTAACAGATAATTTAATTCAGGCAGACAACCAGGCCTATGCTTCGGGCGGGCTAAAAGCGATCCTGTCAGCCCTGAAATATCCCGCGGGTGCACTTGTCCGTACATCAGCAAATCAACTTGGCATTATGGCCGAGGAAAATTGCGCTGTATCGGACTCGGATATTCAGAGGCTATCTGGCATTCAGCCGTTCTTGTCTGAAGCGCAATGGGTATTAGATTTGGACGAGTACCAACGTTATCCCTCTCGCTATGCCAAACTAGAGGTGACGTTGGATGATACGCTGCTGCAAAGTGACTTTCGCATTATTATTCCGCTATTTTTACAGCAACGCCTATATGCTATTTTGCTATTAAAACCAGAGCAGCCACGTAGCCACTTAGTCGATTGGGAAGAGCGGGATTATATAGACGCCGTAGGTAACCAGGTGGTGCAATATCTGGCGGCCAATGAGGCCGGACAACAGCTGGCGCAAAACGCTCAGTTTGCCGCATTTAATCAGATGTCTGCCTTTGTTGTACATGACCTGAAAAATGTCCAGGCACAGATCAGCATGCTAATTAAAAATGCCAAAAAGCATAGACATAACCCTGAATTTGTCGATGATGCATTTGAAACCATGGAGCATATGCAAGAGCGACTGGCACGCATGCTCGAACAACTGAAAGGTAAGAAAATGAGCGAGGGCGCCGAGACGCGCTCTAGCGCAACGTTAGCAATAAAGCCGCTGCTGGAAAAAGTGTTGCTGTTGCGGAGCAACAAGTTGCCAGCACCGCAGCTGCGAAATATTAATGACATTGAAGTCGCTGCGGATAAAGAGCGACTACAGAATATTTTGTGTCATCTTATTGAAAATGCACAGGATGCAACGGATGATAGTGGTAGCATAGAGATAGATATGCATGTCAGCTCGGATTTTGCTAAATTGTCGATCCGAGACAATGGGTGCGGCATGAGTGAGACCTTTATTCGTGATGGGCTTTTTACGCCCTTTGTTACAACCAAAGGCAATGCGGGCATGGGCATTGGCGTTTACGAAGCAAGAAAGTACATTCAGGAAGTGGGGGGACAATTGACGGTCGAGAGTCAACCACAGCAAGGAACCACATTCAGCCTCACCCTACCAAGGTGCGAAGAACATCGAGGATAAAATGGAAAAACTACTGATAGTTGATGATGACTTAGGTATTCAAAAGCAATTGAAGTGGTGTTTTGATGGCTATGAGCTGCTCTTTGCTGAAACGCGTGAGGCGGCCATTGCCCAGCTTAAGCGCCATGAACCACCCGTTGTTACTTTGGATTTAGGGTTGCCGCCTGATCCGGCTAATGCCTCTGAGGGGCTAGCAGCACTGGAAGAAATCATGGCTTTGGCGCCAACCACTAAGGTTATCGTGATCACTGGAAACGATGATACCGCCCACGCTTTAAAAGCGATTGAGTTAGGCGCATATGACTTCTATCAGAAGCCGATAGATACCGACACGCTGGCGATTATTGTCGAGCGGGCCTTTAAGCTGCATCAGTTGGAAGAAGAAAACCGACGTCTGGCACGACGCAACCCTCTTATCAATCAAGTCATTGGCGAAAGCACTGCCATCCAAAAAGCTTGTCGTATGGTGGAGAAGATTTCACCGACCGAGGTTACTACCCTGTTACTAGGTCAAAGTGGTACCGGAAAAGAAGTTTTTGCTAATGCCATTCATGAACTTAGCCCTCGGAGTGATAAACCTTTTATTGCCATTAACTGTGGTGCCATACCGGAAAATCTCCTTGAAAGTGAATTGTTTGGTTACGAGAAAGGGGCATTCACCGGCGCACATAAAACCACCAAAGGCAAAATAGAGGGGGCGGATGGCGGTACGCTGTTTCTCGATGAGATCGGTGATATGCCACTTAACCTGCAAGTCAAGTTGCTGCGTTTTCTTCAGGAGCGGGTAATTGAGAGAGTCGGTGGTCGTCAGGTTATACCTGTCGATGTGCGGGTAATTTGCGCAACACACCAAAACCTGTACAGCATGGTGGAGGATAAGAGCTTTAGAGAAGATCTTTTTTACCGGGTTAGTGAAATTGTTATCAATATTCCGCCATTAAAAGATCGCGATGGCGATGTGGTATTGATTGCGCGGGCTTTGCTACAACGCTTTAATCAGCAGTTCAGTAAGAATATTAAGGGGTTTACTGATAAGGCAATGGCGGCAATGAGCCGTCATTCGTGGCCGGGAAATATTCGCGAGTTGCAGAATAAATTGAAGTCGGCAGTTATTATGGCCGAAGGGCAGCTAATTGATGCCGATGATCTGGGTATTCTAAGTGATGATGATGCATCGCCATTGCGCCTTAATCTCAGGGAAGTGCGTGAAGAAGCTGAGACCAAAGCCATTGTGCATGCCTATAGCTTGTCGGACAGCAATATGTCAAAAACGGCTGCGATGTTGGGTGTGACTCGCCCTACGCTGTATTCTCTGGTCGAAAAATACAACTTAAGCGATCTTAAAGGCTAGAGGCGATTAATGAAAGATAAGCAGCCTCTAAGCCAAACCTCATAGGCAATATCAATTTGCGCTAAAGCTGGGGCTTTGTTAGCCTATGATACGTCCTAAAAGGCATAAGCCCCAGTTGAATCAGTGAAAGGTGGCATTCGGCGCGTTCCGAAGTTACTTATTTCCTTGCCAGCGTCGAATGGGCTTTCCTTCAAACCCACCATAAGACATAAAGGCACTATTGAATGAACGTAAAAATGATAACGCGCAATGTGGTTGCGACAGGCTGCTTATTATTTGCTGCAAATGTAATGGCTGAAGAAAAGGCTGCTTCACCTGCGCCAGCTCCCGCACCTGTTGAGCAAAAAGCGCCTGCTGTTCAGCCACAGCAACAACCGCAAATGAGCATGCAACAGCAGTTTCAGATGATCCAGCAGCAGCTGAAAAGTGTTCAAAATAAAGCCTTGGAGCAGTCGCCTGAGTTGCAAGCGCAGGCGGAAGCATTGGACGGCATGATGGCTGCAAATTTCAAAGAGCAGGGGATAGATGTTGAGAAAGAAGCAGCACGCCTGACTGAAATTCAACAACAAGCGAGTAGCGCTGAGTTAAGTGATGACGATCAGAAAAAGCTGGGCACTGAGTACCGCGAAATTCAGCAACGTTTGATGGTTGCTCGTCAAACAGCGATGGAGTCGGAAGAGATTGTCAAAAAGGGCGAAGCCTTTCGTAATGCGTTGTTAGAAGAAATGATAAAAATTGAACCGCAAACTCAGGCTATGATCGGCGCTTTACAGCAAATCCAGCAATTGAGCATGCAGCAAGCCGCCGGTGCTAAACCGGAAGTTAAAATCACTCAAGAGTCGAAATAACTGAAAGATAAGCAGACTCTAGCTTTCTGTGTGCTTTTTCACGGTACACAGAAGGCAGTTATCCCCGAGTTACTTTTTACCCTTCACCTTTTCTATTTCTGCCGTCGCGTTCTTTACTAACAAGTTAACGTAACGAGTAAGGCGAAC
>DFOV01000352.1 GCA_002376965.1 Gammaproteobacteria bacterium UBA3532 | reverse complement strand
TGTCACCAAATCCGGCCATGATTTGGACGGTATGCATGCAGGCATAAAAGCTGGCGACTTTGATGACCACTATGCCTGGATGCAATATGGAAAGGAGATCAACGATTTTGAATTCTCATTTAGTTATGAAGAAGCGCGTTCGGGCGGTGATCAAGGCAGAGAAATTCAATCTGATTTACAAACCAATCTCGACGCCGCATTCGGCACAGAAGCGGCATTAGCACCTGGCGCGCTACCAACAGGGTACGATCAACAACATGTATTTGCCGAATTAAAGCATAAATATGCCTATATTCGAGCATCCCATTTTAAAGTTGAGTCAGAAGTTAATTCCGGGGCCGCACAAGCGCTAGATTATCAAGGTATCTATTTGGCCGAAGACAACCTGCTGGATATAGGCCTGAGTACTGCCGATATGTGGGATACAGCGCGTATAGACTTCAAATTCAGCTACGAAGATCAAAAGAATGAACCCAAATTTACCTTACTCCCACGAAATGCTGTTATCGTCATCGGGGAAGATGGTAACTTGTTTACCCCTGGTGCAAATGGGCCAGACGGCGGCCCTGTTATCGCCATGTTTCCCGACGGACTCATTGGCCATCCCTTTACTGATGATGAAAAAATATCCGCTGAGCTTGTTGGTTTATACCAGGGTCTTGAGCATCATGAGCTTCGTTTAAGTGTGGGTCATAAGCAGCAAGAAGAATCGGTTAGTGAGAAGAAAATTTTGGTCCTGGCGTGTTAGACGAAAACACTATAGGCACTATTAATGAGCTCCCGTATATTGTAAATGGCTCGCTAACCGATGTGACTAACACACCATTTGTCTACAGTGACAATGCCGAGCGTGATATCAGCTATGTGTCTATTCAAGATGTATGGGATTTTCACAATGACTGGTCTCTGACCGCTGGGGTTCGCTATGACGACTACTCCGATTTTGGCAGTACCACTAATCCAAGATTGGCACTGGTTTGGTCTACCAGTCACAACCTAACCACCAAGCTCCTCTATGGTGAGGCATTTCGTGCACCAAGCTTCAGTGAGTTATACTCTAAAAACAACCCTGTGATTATCGGCAACCTCGAACTGGAACCCGAAGAAATTAAAACCTCTGAGCTGGTTTTTGATTACCGCCCCACAGAACACCTAAGTTTGAATTTAACCTTCTTTCACTATCAAGCCGATCAGTTGATTGAGTTTGTACCTCAACCCGATGGAACCAGCAAAGCACAAAACGTTCGTGGTCAAGACGGACAGGGGTTTGAAACCGAAATAGACTGGCAACCCAATGACAAGGTGCACTTAATAACCAATTTCGCCTTTCAAGACACCGAAGATGCCAAAACTGGGGATAGGATAGCCGATGCTCCGCGCAAGCAGCTATATTCACGATTCGATCTGGACTTACGTGAAAATCTGACCTATTTCTCACAGCTGAACTGGGTTATAGATCGAGAACGCGCCAAAGGCGACCCTCGTGACGATCTGGAAAACTATGCTACTCTGGATGTCGGATTACGTGCCCAACGCGTATTTGACAATATGAACATTGGACTGACTGTCAGAAACCTAACAGACGAAGATATCGTCGAGCCATCTAGCGGCACAATCGACGACTACCCGATGGAAGGCAGGCACTTCGTAGGAGAAGTGAGCTTTAAATTCTAGCTGCCCGACAGCATTAGCTATCGAAAACCACACCATTTATTGCTATGTTATGTCATCAGCCATCAACAGGTGATAGAAATAAATGAGCGCTATAATTGAGATCAAAAAAGTCGATATCACGACATTAGCGGTGGATGCCATTGTTAACGCCGCTAACTCATCGCTTTCTGGCGGTGGTGGTGTTGATGGGGCGATTCATCGTGCTGCTGGGCCGCGTTTGTTAGCCGAGTGCCGCGGCTTGGGTGGCTGCGATCCTGGCGATGCGACCGTAACCAAAGGTTATAACCTGCGAGCGAAGTATGTGATCCATACTGTTGGACCAGTTTGGTATGGTGGGCATAAAAACGAAGAAGCGGTGCTGACTTCTTGTTATCGGCGCTCGTTGGCGCTGGCGGAAGACTTGGGCGTGAAAACCATCGCCTTTCCAGCCATCAGTTGTGGCGCTTATCGCTTTCCTATTGCTAAGGCTTGCGCTATTGCGATTGACGAGATTTGTAACTATCCAACCAAGTGCGTTGAACGCGTTATTTTGTCCAGCTTTGATGATCGGGTTGAAACGGCGCTAGCTCAAGCACTTGCCAACCACTCCGACGACGAGTGATTTACGAGTCATCACGAGGGAATTCTTCGGCCATCACCCGCTTTTCAAACAGGCTATCGTCTGAAACCCGCAAGCGACGGCTTACTTCTCGGGCCATATTCATTTGCAACATAGCATACTGCTCTGGATCGCTCGACCAGATTTTGTGAATGCTGTCGACACTGATCTCATAGGCCTGACTGGGCACCTCTGCTCGAATGGTTGCACTGCGCGGCTGAAAGTCAATCAAAGACATTTCGCCAAAACAGTCGCCCGGTTGTAAATGTCCTAGTACATAGTCGTTGTCCTGCCAGCGCTTGAGCACCACCACGTCACCATATCCCAAAACAAACATCGATGCCGCGCTGTCGCCTTCACGAAAGAAGCATTCCCCACGTTGGCATTGGTGCGTTTGGGCATTGTCGAGTATTAGCGAAAGTGAATCGGGGGATAACCCACCAAATACAGGGATTTGATCCAGCATTTTTAGCAATTGTTCAGACATAGACGCTCCCATGACAGTTGAAAGGCTCTGGTTGGCTGAGCCCCGATCTTGGTTGGCTGAGCCCAGACCTTGTTGGCTGAGCTTGTCGAAGCCCGGCACCGAGTTCTGCTCGCTTCGACAAGCTCAGCGAACGGAGTGTATCGCTCGGCGAACGAAGTGTACGCTCAGCGTACGGTGAGGATGACTCTGCACATCCTCTTGGTTGGCTGAGCCTGTCGAAGCCCAGCACCGAGTTCTGCTCGCTTCGACAAGCTCAGCGAACGGAGTGTATCGCTTATCATTCAGTATAGCCTCTATTCGACTGCTTCAACCGCACCACTCAAGCTTTTTCGTGTCGCGGCCATTGCTGTAACCAGCTCTTTGATATCTTTTTGGCTGTGCAATCGATTCACCACCAGTCGTAAACGCGGCTTAGCGGCATACCACACTGGTGACACCCAAAATCCGTGCTGATGTAATAATTGACGAGCAAATGTTTTCGGCGAGCAACCATCAGGCAAAAGCACCGGCACTACCTGAGTTGCGCCACACACATCAAAACCTGCGCGCTTAAGGCGACGTCTCATATAACCGGCATTTTTCTGCAGTTCTGTCGTCCATTCTGGGTGTTGCAGAACCAGTTGAACACTGGTTAAGGCGGCAGCGGTTGTCGCTGGCGGGATAGAAATGGTGCCAGCATGGGGTCGGGCAGCGAGTAGCAGATCTCTCATGGAACGGCTAAAACAGCTGATGGCCGCGCCAGCTGATCCAGCAAACTTGGAAAAGGTCGACATTATTACAGGATGAATGCCTTCTGCTTCCAATGCTGCTGGCGTTATACCAAAGTGCGGAAAAATACCGCCACCATTGCCCAAAGCTCCCGACGAATGAGCTTCATCTACGAGCAAAACAGGGTGGTTATAGGGTCGCATAGCCTCGATGATTTGAGGCAGTGGCATGATATCCCCTTCCATAGAAAACACGGCATCACTTACCACAATGATCCGATCGCCAGGGCCAACATGCTTGCGTAGCTGTTTGGCCAGGCTAGCGGGATCGTTGTGACGGTATGGAACATAGCGAACTTGAGGTGAACGCGAGAATATCTGTCCTGAAATATGTCCGCCACTGGCATCCATCACCGCCGAAGTGATGCAGCCATGATTCTCCAAATCCATCAATACCACGGTTTCACGTTGGTGCTCAAAGCTGGGAATATGGACTGCCAAATGGCAAAACGACTCAAAGAAGCCTTTCATTGCCATCCAAGCATTTAAGAAAAGCAGGGTGTGCGGTACTTGCTTTAAGCGACTGACCGCTTGCTCCAGCTGATCGTGCAGAGCAATTCGACCATTTAAAATACCACAGCCACTGTTTGATGTGCCCAGCTGCTGTATCGCTTCGATGGCCGATTTCATGACATCATGGGTGCTGGCTAAGGCCTAATATATCGTTAGAACAAAAGTTACGTGCCCGAAGCTCTATGTCACTTTCGTTCTCTCTGATTTTCACCTGAATGCCACTTTTTTCCAGCACGGTATAAAGATCAGGGTATAAATCGAGGGAGCGGACTTTAGCAATGTAGTGTTCAACGGTGTTCATGTTATCGACCACCCGATACGTCTAGCATCGCACCGGTGACATAGCTGGCTTCATCGCTCAGTAGCCACCATACCGCATTAGCAACATCCTCTGCAGTCCCTACACGGCCCATAGGAATAGCATTTGAAAGCTTGTTTGCGCGATCCGCATCCCCGGCATGTTGGTGCATTTCGGTATCGATCAAGCCAGGCCTTATCGCATTAACACGAATGCCCTGATTGGCAACTTCTTTAGCTAAACCTGTAGTGAGCGTATCCACGGCTCCCTTGGTTGCCGCGTAGTCAATAAAGTCGTTAGGCGACCCCAAACGCGAAGCAATCGACGATATATTGATGATCACACCGCCTTCACCACCGTGAAGGGTGCTCATACGTTTGACGGCTTCTTTTGCACATAGAAAAGCGCCAAAGACATTAATACCGAATCATAGCCTGAACCTTAAGCAT
>DFOV01000355.1:1256-6124 GCA_002376965.1 Gammaproteobacteria bacterium UBA3532 | reverse complement strand
CAACCAGATAATCCGGATACCCAAAAGAAGAATTTGTTGCTACCTTGATGTCTTTCTATGATATCAGCGAAACAGATTACGATACCATCGTTGGTGATCGTCAATTAACGCTAACGACAAGCCCCGGTTCAGAGCAACTAAGCCTTCGTCAAATTTCGTCGTCTCACAAAGATCTGGACGGAAAAATCGCTGGTAATGATGCCACTGGTCAACACAAAGACTGGAACAATGGTGCATTGGTGGGTTGGGGAGCGCAGGGTTCCTTCTCACCAGACGGCTTGGTTAAAGAGTGGTTCGATATGCTAGCTGATAATGCGGTAGCCATCGCAGCCAGTACAGACAATCGGGTCGATCCAGCGGGTAACCCAATTGAAGCTGTTTACTTGACCGAGTCAGGATTGGATCTTAAGCAGTTGGTTCAAAAGTTTTTGTTAGGCGCTGTTGCATATTCTCAAGGTACGGATGACTACCTTGATGATGATATAGATGGAAAAGGCTTATTGACGGCTAATACGCTAGCTGAAGGTAAAAGCTATACATCATTGGAGCGTACCTACGATGAAGGTTTTGGCTATTTCGGCGCCGCAAGAAACTACCTTGCATATACCGATGATGAAATAGCGGCTAAAGGTGGTCGTGAAGCCTATGCCAGTGGCTACAATGATGCTAATGGCGATGGTGCTATCGATCTCACTGCTGAGTATAACTTTGGGAACTCAGTTAACGCAGCTAAGCGTGATCGAGGTACTGCGGCAAATACTAATCCAACAGACTTCACCAGCAAAGCATTCAATGCCTTTTTGGCTGGTCGACAAATCATTGCGGATGCCAATCAACAACCGCTAACCGACGAACAATTAGCCGATTTGCAAGCACAACGCGATATCGCCGTTGAGTATTGGGAAAAGTCTATAGCCAGCACCATTGTTCACTATATCAATGATGTTAGTGCTGACTTGGCGCAACTGGGCACTGAGGGTTTCTCATTTGCCGACATGGCCAAACACTGGTCTGAAATGAAAGGCTTTGCATTGGGTCTTCAATTTAATCCTCATTCTCCATTAACCGATGCCGATTTTGCGAATCTGCACGGGTTTTTGGGCGATGCCCCCGAGTTGGATGTGGATGCAGTTGATGGCTACCTATCAGATTTGCAGTTAGCGCGAGACCTTTTGCAAGATCGCTATGGCTTCGATGCTGAGAACGTTGCCAATTGGTAGTCATAAAATAGAAATCAGGTTCGATATAGACCAGCTTTGCTGGCCTTTTGTCGTTGTAGACCAGCTTGGGAAGGAAAGAATGAATAATCGTATATTGATAATCAAACCGACACTATTAGCTAGCTTAGTGGCTGCTGCACTATCAGGCTGTGGTGAAAGTTCTAGTAGTGATGCCGGTGCTCAATTTAATGGTGGTACCAGTGATGAGCAAGTTGAGTTTTCTCAATTTGAACAGCGGGATTTGGTTCGTGATCTGGTGGATAATATCTTAATGCCCGCCTATGAGCAGTTTGAGCTAGACGCCGCCAGCTTAAAGTCATCTATTGATAGCTATTGTAGCGCCCTGGCTGATGCTGGTGATGCGCCAGCAGCGTTAGCTTTGGCTCAAGGTGAGTGGATGAATGCAATGGATACTTGGCAGCAGGTCGAACTAATGCTGGTTGGCCCACTGGCGGATGATAATTATTCACTACGCAACCAAATTTATTCCTGGCCGGTTACTAGCGGTTGTGCGGTTGATCAGGATGTGGTGTTTTTTGAGCAAGGCGAGATAAACACGGCTCCATACGCAATTGCCGACAGACCTTCGACACGACGCGGCCTCGATGCATTGGAGTATCTGCTATTTAATACCAACCTTGAGCATAGCTGTGCTAATGCTACCAGTGCTCCATCTGGATGGAATGAGCGCTCTGAGTCAGAGAGGCGCACGGCGCGCTGTCAATTCGCGGCTGAAGTCGCTGATGATCTAGTCGTTAGTGCCAATACTGTGACAACTGCCTGGGTAGGCCCTAATGGCTACGCAAATGCTTTAAAAGGTGCGGGTGGGGAAGGGAGTCAGTTCAGCTCAGCGCATCAGGCACTTAATTTGATCAGTGATGCACTGTTTTATCTGCACTCTACTACGAAAGATGCCAAGTTGGCTGCTCCGTTAGGAATTCTAGCCAATGAGTGCGGCCAAGAGATATGTCCCGAAAGCGTTGAGTCGATTTTGAGTGGCTATTCTATTCAAAATATCGAAAATAATTTAACGGCTTTTGAGCAGTTGCTCAGCGGGGAAGGTGCTGAGCTTGTTGGTCTTGGATTTGATGATTTCCTGGGAGCTGTTGGCGCCGCGTCGGTAGCAGAGCAGATGAAAGCATCGATTGCATCATCTATGCAGCAGGCCGCTGAGATTGAGCTGCCGTTGGAGCGCGCACTAACCGAAGAAACAGCAAAAGTGGAGGCTTTACATCAACAAGTAAAGAAAACCACTGATCAGCTTAAAACGGAATTTATTACCAATCTAGCCTTGGAAATTCCATCAACATCAGCTGGAGACAATGACTAATGAAGACCTCTATTTTTGCAAGACGTAACCTGGTCTTTTTAGGCGTGAGCATGGGTTTGGCTCAGCAGGGTATAGCCGGTAGTGAAGATGAAAATAGTGTAGATAACCCGCGCATGGAGCAGATACAAATTATAGGGCATAGTGATGGATTGCGCACCGAAGCGGGATCTGCAACCCTGGTGGATGAGTCTGCTCTAGAAGCTTTCGAATACGATGATATTAATCAGGTATTGTCGAATGTGCCTGGCGTGAGTATCCGCCAGGAAGATGGCTATGGTTTGCGACCCAATATCGGGTTTCGCGGTGCTACCCCTGAGCGCAGCAAGAAAATTTCGTTGTTAGAAGATGGCGTTTTGATCGGACCGGCTCCTTATTCAGCACCGGCGGCTTATTATTTTCCTAATGTTAGTCGAATGACGGCTGTCGAAGTGTTTAAAGGCCCTGCGGCAATTAAATACGGCCCTAATACCGTAGCTGGGGCTCTCAATATGACAACTCGGGGTATTCCTTTACAAAGTGAAGGGGAGTTGGATGTGTTATTCGGTACGGATAACTACAACAAACTACACGCCCATTTTGGTGAGACCCGTGGACAGTGGGGCTATTTGATAGAGGGTATTACCCTTGGCGTCGATGGATTTAAATCTATTGATGGTGGCGGTGATAGTGGCTTTCGCCAAAACGATGTGATGGCCAAACTTCGTTACAGCTTTGATGCGGCAGGTGGGGCTCAGTATATCGAAGCCAAGTTTGCTTATGCTGATGAAGAGTCAAATGAGACCTACTTAGGATTGACTGACCAGGATTTTAATGATGACCCCTATCGTCGTTATGCCGCCACGCAAACAGGTGTGATGGAGTGGGAGCATCAGCAAATACAGCTGACCCATTATGTCGAGATGCCTAGCTGGGATGCAACCACGCGTCTTTATCGCAATGATTTTGAACGTGCTTGGCGCAAGTTGAATGGCTTTCGGTTTGGTACGCCAAGTTTGCAAGAAATTCTGCAAGATCCTGAATTGCACAGTGATTACTATCAGGTGTTGTCTGGCGCCCAAAACAGCGATGCCAGCTTTCAGGATTTAGTGGTAGGCACTACTGATCGAGAGTATTTCTCTCAAGGTATTCAGAGCGATATCAACTGGTATATTGATACGCAGCACCTATCGCATCAGGTGCAGTTGGGTATTCGTCTGCATCAGGATGAAATCCAGCGTAATCACACTGAGGCTTTCTATTCTATGGAAAGTGGTGATATGCATGAAATTTCTGCGGATACGCCAACAACGACTAATACCGAAGAAACCACCGCACTATCATTATATCTGCAAGATACGGTTAATTGGCGCGATTTAGAAGTTACTGCTGGTATACGTGGTGAGTTCATGGATATGCAATACCAGAATCGCGCTGATGAAAAGAAAGAAGACTGGCTGGATAAAGATAGCCGCATCTGGCTGCCAAGCCTAAGCGCTTTTTACCAGCTGTCTGAATCTTTCGGTATGCTTTTTGGTGTGCATCAAGGGTTTGTACCGACCAGTCCTAAACAGGATACATCGATTGAGCATGAAACCAGCATTAACTATGAGTTTGGTGGGCGTTATACCGAGGGTATGCGTCATTTGGAGCTTATTGGTTTTTATAGTGATGTTGAAAACCTCAAAGAGAGCTGTACTTTATCAACATCTTCTAGTTGCGTTGGTAATGGCATTGACGAGGAGTTTAACGGTGGGGAAGTTGCAGTCTATGGCTTGGAGGCCAGCATGGGCTATGAGCATGCTTTATCGAACGGATGGCAGCTACCACTGAGTCTTGTTTACACGTTCACCGACTCGGAATTTAAGCAGGATTTCTCATCGACTTTTGAATTATGGGGAGATGTAGAGGCGGGTGATGAGGTGCCTTATCTTCCCGAACATCAGCTAACCATTGGTATTGGATTGACCGCTGAAAAATGGCGTGCTCAACTATTGACCAAATATGTTGGTGAAATGCATGAAGCGGCTGGAGACAATGTCGCATTGTCGGGTTCTAAAACGGACGCATTAACTGTCGTTGATGTCTCAGCGAGTTACGATATACAAAATATTGGTACTATCTACACCAAAATCGACAACTTGTTTGATACGACGGAAGTTATTAGTCGCAGGCCGTTTGGTGCTAGACCGAACAAACCTAGGCAATTTTTTATAGGCTATAAATACGCGTTTTAAGTCGCTCGATTGTAGGTCACCATCTCGGCACGAGGCGGGTAGTTTCTTACGCAAATCGCCGTGAAATCATCCATGATGGCTTCACTGCTGCATCCATGCAGCAGA
>DFOV01000355.1:537-917 GCA_002376965.1 Gammaproteobacteria bacterium UBA3532 | reverse complement strand
TACCCGCCTCGTGCCGAGATGGTGTAAAGCAAAGCAATAGAATGTCCTGGACGTTTATTCGACGTGTTTTTTTTTGATTGCTATACTGATTTAAAACTGCACCTTGATTTAGGTTAACTATGTTAGATAGCACAGAAGAAAACACTGCAATGACGAAAATTGAGCCTTGGCATATCTTGATTGTTGATGATGAGTCTTTGATCCATGACATTACCCGAATGGCGCTGGAAGACATAGAGTTCAACGACAAAACACTGGCTTTTGACAGTGCTTATAGCGCCAAAGAAGCTATGGCAAAGTTGTCACAAGGCAAGGAGTATGCGGTGGTACTTCTGGACGTTGTAATGGAAACTCTGGACGCGGGCTTTGATGTTGTTAAA
>DFOV01000355.1:0-239 GCA_002376965.1 Gammaproteobacteria bacterium UBA3532 | reverse complement strand
GACGCGGGCTTTGATGTTGTTAAACACCTGCGCGGAGAGCTTGGTAATACAGCGACGCGTATTATTATGCGCACTGGCCAGCCAGGTGATATGGCTGAGGAACAGGCCGTCAGAGACTATGGTATCAGCGATTACCGCCTGAAATCCGAGTTAACAGTGCAGAAATTGAAATTGGTGATGTATTCAAATTTAAGAACTTATTCTGAAATGAAGCAAGCTGGACAAAGCTAAAAGAAAAA
>DFOV01000315.1 GCA_002376965.1 Gammaproteobacteria bacterium UBA3532 | reverse complement strand
ATTTAGTGAGGATTTTAAATTAGGGAATACGCCGAAAGCCAAATGGCTAATCACAGGATTGGTGACATTAGGCTCACTAACCATAGCGCTTTTTGCCTCGACCAGTGTCTTCAGTCTGGTTATTCTTGCGTGGTCGGCGCTGGCTAGCACTTTAGGACCGACCATTATTTTGCTGGCGCTCGGTTGCCGGCCATCGCAAGGGCAAATCTTGACACTAATGACATTAGGGCTAGGCAGTATACTGCTGTGGCGACACTTTGGCTTAAATGCCTACACCTATGAAGGTTTTCCTGGCTTAGTAGTGCCGTTGGTGGGGTATGGAATAATGGCTGGACTAGCCAAGTTGCGTAGGTAGCGGAGTATGCAGCACCTAAGAGCTAGGTGCTGCAAAGGGGAGGACTTTAGTTTGCTGGCACCCAGTTAGTGTCAGAAATAGTATTTATATATTTCAAATCCAACAGTTTGCCGTTCATCAAATAGAGGTAGTTTTTACCATTGCCAAAGTGGTGCCAGAATATATCGTCGTCACCATCGCCATCAAAGTCTCCAGCCATCACAGGAACCCATAGCTGGTCTGTGAACTTGCTGATTTGGCCTCGGTTGTTCCAGTTCACAACGCCGTTATCCAGCAGGTAAACATAGTTTCTACCGCTATCTGTATCGCGCCATAGCAGGTCGGCATCATTGTCGCCATCAAAGTCAGCGGTCACCATGAGCTTCCAGTTGCTGCCAGCAGACATCACCTTGCCGCTTGATGTAATTGTGCTGCTATTCATGATGTACTTCCATACCGTACCGTTGATTGCATGGCGTAAAAGAATATCGTCTTTACCATCACCATTGAGATCGGCAACGCTGTTGATTTGCCAGTTAAGATCGCTGATGAGGGCGACTTGGGCGCTTTCATGGATATGAGAGAATGACATTTGATACATCCAGATTTGGCCCGTTAATGTGTTATACCAGAGTATATCTGGATAGTTTGCCCCATAAGAAGAGACATTAGAAGCTCCAAAAGTTCCTATACCCGCAACAACCCATCCCTGATCCGGCGGTACATTGCTGACAAAGTCGATGTACAAGACGGTATTACCATTCATAAAGTGAATATAGTTATCGCCTGTTTCGATATTACGCCAAAGGATGTCACTATTTCCGTCAAGATTGAAGTCGCCTCGTCCAGCAACTTTCCAGTTTAGATCGACATTGGCGATAGCCTTGCTTTCTTTGATCTGATGGCCGTTCATTCCAAAAAACCAGTTTTCACCTGTCGTTGCGTTACGCCATAAAATATCGGCCATACCGTCTCCGTTTTGATCTAGGTGAACTTTAGGGTGCTCTGACGAATTGGTTGGTGAGCTGTGATACCTTGCCTCAATATAGTCACTATAGCCATCGCCATCGGTATCGCTATTGGTTGGATCTGTGGAATAACTGTAACGCTCTGATCCGTCAGTTAAGCCGTCTTGATCGATGTCTGTTTCTAGGCTGTTGACTTCTTCTCGGTCACTAAGACCATCATCATCACTGTCTGCTTTGAAAGGGCTAAGATTGAAGAGCAATACTTCAAATCCATCGACAACGTTATCTTGGTCTTGGTCGGGGTTATAAGGATCTGTTTGGTAAATTTCAATTTCCTCTAAGTCGCTCAGACCATCGCCATCACTATCTCCTTTTCCAGTATAAGGGCGAACTACTATCCAGGCTTGGTCTGCTGAGCTACGGCGGTATATATATGCCAGCTCAACTAAATAATCTCCTGGGGGTAATGTCCAAGGTACAATATCCGATTCACACCCGAATGAGCGTACAATTCCGTAGCCGGCTATGGGTTCGGGAGTATCTATAGATGGTCTAAAGTTATCGCAGTCGGCGCCAAATTTAATGCCATAGTCGGTTGAGAATGCGATTTTTGACTCGCTCGCTAATGTTAGTCGCCCCATAAAAGGGGTATAAGTGTCAAAATCTACAGCTCTGAGCTTATGATTCTCTGATGGAGACCAGTTATTGAAATCTCCAATAATGTTAATCTGGTCAAATATGGGATAAATATCACCGGTCCAAATTAGTGGCATGGGGAATTGATGCTCGGTTAATGAGGAGGTAGACGAAGATGAATACGGAAATATAGGATCGCTTATGGGTAAAAAATATTCATGTGCCCAGTCGCTCATTTCGAATACTATAGGTTCATGCCATGCATTCTCTATAGGTGGTTGCCACGAGTTATCAATATAGCTAAAAATTTCATACCAAGCGCTCGAAGGAGAGGAGTTTATCGGGTAAGAAAATACAATTTCATTGGCTATTCCGTCGCCATTAAAGTCGCCTGCTGCTCGGGGAATTGAGCCAAGCTCTGATTGAATGTATTCTTTGTGCCACGTTTCAGTATCGGTAAAGAAAGTTATTTCCATACCACCAAACCAGTCAAACTGTATTAAATCTGTGGTGCTGTTGCCGTCAAGATCGGTAAAGGGGCCAATGAAGAGCTGAGGATTAACTGGAAACAAGTCGTGTTCGGTGATTGTTAAATCTTGACCAACCTCGAAAAGCTGTAACATGTTGTTGACATCTTTTAGCAGAAAATCAGCAATTCCATCTCCAGTAAAGTCGCCAACATGCAACACTTCTGAGCTTGCTGGGTAGTCCATTAGAAATAAACTAGCATTAGATACCGACTTGTCTACGTATCTGACAGATACTTTGAATAAATGCTCCCAATTTTCATTGTCGCTCGTTCGGTAAATGTCATCATATCCAATCAGATCATCTATGCCGTCACCATTAATATCACCAGAATCAATCCTATGATATGTCCATTGAGGCGTCCAAACAGGAAATAGAGGCTCTATTTTGCCAGTACAGCCTGGTTTCGTGTAATGGATAGCTAGCGATTCGCGACTATCAGTTGTATTCGTTATGATATCGATAAGGCCATCGCCATCAAAATCCCCTAAGGTCGACTCGAATTTTCCAGATAAATCACATGATTCGGCAGAATCGAACAGAGGAGCCTTTCTCGTGGCAATAATATTGAAGGCTGGAGTAACTTGGAAAAGCTCATCAATACCATCGCCATCTACGTCCTGCTTTCCAGCTTGATGATTTTTTTTGTAAACTCTTATATCATCAATTGAATAGGGAGCGTCAAAGTTAGGGTTTTCAGAAGTGTATTTCCAGCGGAGTACTAAATTGCCACTGGAAGGGGCTTCGAAAGATGCTCGCCTCCATTCATATGACTGTAAATTCTCGTCGGTAACCCAGCTAATATTCTCAAGCTCAGGTGGCGGCGTATTATTCGGTTCTTCATTTTCACTAGTTTGTCGTTCGATAGTAAAATTGAAGAGTCCATCGCTATCCCCAGGCCGAGCGTACCAAAATGAGATAGTATCGCCTTGATCTGCAGAAATATCTAAACGAAGGGTGGCTGTTTCGTTGGCAGCTAATGTTGGAAACGATAATCCTCGAAAGCCTGAGCGTGGTTCCATTTCAATAGGAAGCTCCTTGACATCATCTACAGTCCAGTCGCTAGGGGAGTCATCTTCGAAAATAAATACTTGCTTTAAAGGGGGCTCATCTTCCTCAAACCCAATATGAATTGGCTCGCCTGCTTGTGCGGCAGTGGCCAGCAACTGGCTGGCAAATAAAACCCCGGCAAGGCGGGTAAACTTGGATAACGGCATTGGTTTTTCCTTGGTGATTACACCGGATTATTGGTCGTTTTTCAGCCTGCCATTATCCATGTTTTTAATGGTTACACTAGAGGGGGAGATCAAGAAATTGCGTCCATTTTTGGTGAAAAATGGTGAGTTATTGCAATATGCAACGAATTTACTGACTTTTTGCTATGTTTATTACTTGCTCTTCGACGCGCTTAGCCAACATTGGTTGAGCCTCTGCATTAGGATGAATACCATCCGGTTGCATCAATTCTTGCTTAGTAGCGATATCCTGCAAAAAGAACGGGATAAATGCCGTTTGGTATTTTTCGGCGAGTTGTTGGTAAATCGCTTCGAACTTTTCGGTGTATCGGCGGCCATAATTAGGCGGGATTTTCATGCCGAGCAATAACACCTTGCTTTGAAGCGCTTGGCTTTTTTCAATCATGGTGCTGAGGTTGCTACGCATGGTTTTGAGGCTTTGACCACGCAGGCCATCGTTGCCGCCGAGTTCCAGTATGACTAAATTCGGACTATGCTTTTTGAGCAGGTTATCGATCTGTTGCACGCCGTTTCCCGTAGTTTGTCCACTGATACTGGCGTTAGTTACATGGTATGTGTCGCCAAGGCGGGTGGCCATTAACGATACCCAGCCTTTTTCGACGGGCATGTTGTAGGCAGCACTAAGACTATCGCCCAACACCAGAATTTTGAATGGAGCTTGTGCCGATGCTGCCAGTGGTAAGGCAAAGAGCAGGCTCAATAGACAACAAAATATAAAGGTATAGCGTTTGAATAATCTCATTATACAGGCTCAATCTCTTGTTAAGCGGGTCGGAGACGCCGCGAATGAACTTACGATATTGCAAGGCGTGGATCTGGAAGTCAACCAGGGCGACATTGTGGCTATTATGGGGTCGTCAGGCTCAGGTAAGTCGACCCTACTTTCTATCTTGGCCGGATTAGAGCCACCAACCACCGGCCAGATTGCCCTCCTTAACCAGCCATTGCAAGGTAAGACCGAAGATGCACTGGCATTGTTCCGTCGTCAGCATGTTGGCTTTATCTTCCAAGACTTTCAATTGATCCCGACGCTCACTGCATTGGAAAATGTCACCTTGCCTCTGCAGTTAAAAGGAAACTATGATGAGGCCGCGGCGCGGGGATTGTTGGATAAGCTGGGCATGTCCCACCGGCTATCCCACTATCCCAATCAACTTTCTGGTGGTGAACAGCAGCGGGTAGCGGTGGCACGTGCGTTTGTGCATAACCCTCCTTTGGTTTTTGCCGATGAGCCGACCGGCAATTTGGATGAAGCAACGGGAGATAAGGTCATTGAGTTGCTATTTGCCGTGCGAGAGCAAACCCAGGCGACGCTGATTATTGTGACCCATGATCGGTCATTGGCCGAACGTTGTGATCGGCAGCTGCAGTTGCGGCATGGCCTTTTGGCTGATGTTGGTGTGGTTAATGCCGCTATGGTTGATGCTAATGCAGTTGAAGGTGGAGTACCCAATGGCGATGAATAAGCTGTTGCATATTCGGTTGGGTTGGCGCGCGTTTATTGGTGAGCTAACGCCAGGAAAACGCCATCAGGGCATGGGCTGGCTAACCCTGATCTTGGTAGCTGTGGTGGCTTTTTCGGGCTGCTTGCTTCTCGTGGCCGATCATACACAGCGCTTAATGACGCGCCAGTCTGCCGAGTTGTTAGGTGGCCATCTGCGGGTCAAAAGTAGCTACGCACTAGACGCGCTGCCTACTGAGGGGCTGGATAAAGTCGCTTCAGCTTCTTATATTGGTTTTTCGACCATGGCGTACGCTAACGATGAGTTTTTGCTGACGTCGGTTAAGGCGGTGGATGACAGTTATCCCTTGTTAGGCAAATTGCTGATAGAACGAGATGAACTGGAATCGGTTACGCATGGGCCTAAACCAGGCGAATTATGGCTGGATCTGAATGCGATGCAGCGCATGGGATTAACCTTGGGTGATTCGGTGGAAATGGGCGACGTTGAACTTAAGGTCAGTGCCGTGATTCAAAAAGAGCCGGATCAAGTCGGTGGATTTGCTGGTTTTGCGCCGAGAGTGATTGCCAACAAGCAAGATGTCGCTGCTATGAATGTTTTAGGAGCGGGTAGCAGAGTGAGCTTTGTTTATCTGTTCAGTGGCGACAAAGGTCAGCTTGATATTTTGCGCCAGCGTTTGGATCAAACCATGACGGTGCATCAGGAAGTGACCGACGTTGAGGCTCAGCAACCGCGCTTTGGGCGATTATTGTTGCTGGTTTCGCGATTTATTACCGTGATTAACGTGACGGTGTTGTTGCTGTGCTCGATTGCGATGGTGATGGTGAGCTACCGTTATGTGCAGCAACAAACTCATCGCGTTGCCGTGATGCGTTGTTATGGATTAACCCAGCGCGAGTATGGGGTTCAGTTAATAACGCAACTGCTGTTGTTGTCCTGCTTTGTTTCGCTGGTGGGCGGTGGTATTGGCTATGGGCTATATAGTCTGCTGGATTGGGTGTGGCGCAACTGGTTGCATGGTGTGTCTATCTCTCCCAGTTTGTGGGTGATGCTGAAAGTGATAGCGATGGTCTGGTGTTTGGTTTTTGGTGTGATTTTCAGTCAATTACGTCAGCTATTTTCCATTCCGGCCAATTATATTGTGCGTCGTCAGGTGCTTAGGCCGAGTCGTGGGGCGTATATATGGCTGGCTGGTTCACTGCTGATACTGGTGTTAATTATTGGCGGGCTAAGCATTACCAGTTTTGCGATTTTTGGCGCGATTATCGGATTTAGCCTGTTGTTTACCCTACTAGGGTGGTTGGTTTATCGCAAACTTGGCGCAGCTCTGTCTCAGTTTGGTGGGCTGGCCTGGCGTCAAACCTGGTTATATTGCCGAGCACGGTGGGGCGTGTTGACCCTGCAAAGTGGTGCGTTGGTGCTGGCCAGCGCCATTACGTTAGGCATTGGACTGGTTGGTGGCAATCTGCTCGATTTTTGGAAAACCCAGATCCCAGAAAATACGCCAAATTATTTTGCGGTGAATGTTTTTCCTGAAGATGTGGCCTCTTTTTCGGACAGGGTGATTGAAGAGGGGCATTCTTTCAGCTCACTGTACCCCATTGTGCGTGGGCGACTCATTAAGGTGAATGGTGAATCGGTGCGCCAGCGGGTGTCGAAAGAATCTCAGGCGCGTGGTGCCATTGAGCGTGAATTAAACCTAACCTGGGCTGAAAACGTGCCAGATGACAATGTGATGACAGACGGGCTATGGTGGGATCAGTTAGATCCTTCATTGTCACTAACGCCGGTTTCGGTGGAGCAGCGCTTGGCAGAGCGAATGGGGCTTAAGCTCCAGGATGTATTGACCTTCTCCATCGCTGGAAGCGAATTAGAGGCGAAAATTACCAGCATTCGCACGGTTGACTGGGATTCGTTCCACCCTAACTTTTATATGATTTTCCCGCCCCAAACGATTGAGCGTTTCAATACGACCTACATCGGTAGCTTTTTTTTACCGGCTGATAAACGCCATGTTATCAAGGAACTGGTTCAGGCGTATCCCTCGGTCATGATGATTGACATTGAAGCGGTTCTGACTAAGGTACAGGCGATCGTTGGTCAGGCTATGCTGATTGCTCGTGCCTTGTTAGTGTTTGTCGTGATCGCTTCATTGGTGGTGGTGATGGCAGCCTTTTATCTTTCGGCACAAGAGCGCAGGCAGTATGGTCAGTTGTTGGGGCAACTTGGCGCAACGTCTCGTCAATTATCTCGCCGCTTTCTAACCGAGTTTGCTATTTTTGGGGGGATGATTGCGCTGGTGAGTTTTGGAATTGCTCAGGCAATATACTACCAAGTGGCTGTGCGCGGGCTTGAGTTATCACCACCACCATTTGATGGTCGAACCCTGCTTTACGCATTGATTATTGGCATTATTACCCTGATACTGGGTGTTATCTCACAACGAATAACAGCAAAAAACTAGGAAGGATATTCTATGAAAACCAACGCAGCAGTTGCTTGGGAAGCAGGCAAACCCTTATCGATTGAGCAGGTAGACCTCGAAGGACCGAAAGAAGGTGAAGTGTTAGTTAGAATGGTGGCGACAGGTGTTTGTCACACCGATGCGTACACGCTATCAGGGGCGGATCCTGAAGGGATCTTTCCGTCTATTTTAGGCCATGAAGGTGGCGGTATTGTTGAAGAGGTAGGGCCTGGTGTTACGTCCGTAGCGGTGGGCGACCATGTTATCCCCCTGTATATTCCTGAGTGCGGCACCTGTAAGTTTTGTTTGTCGGGTAAAACCAACTTATGTCAGGCGGTTCGTGCCACCCAGGGCAAGGGGTTGATGCCGGATGGCACCAGCCGTTTTTCTCTAAATGGTAAGCCCATATTCCACTACATGGGCACGTCGACCTTTTCTGAGTATACCGTTGTTCCTGAAATATCTCTGGCTAAAATCAACAAAGCCGCGCCGCTGGATAAGGTGTGTTTGCTCGGGTGCGGTATTACAACAGGCATTGGTGCGGTGTTGAATACTGCAAAGGTCGAGGCTGGCTCTAGTATTGCGGTATTTGGTTTGGGGGGCATTGGTTTGAGCCTGGTTCAGGGCGCGGTTATGGCTGGCGCGTCACGCATTATTGTCATCGATATCAATGAAGATAAGTTTGAAATGGCCAAGCAGCTTGGGGCAACGGATTGTATTAATCCTAAAGAGCACAGTGCCAGTATCCAGGAAGTGATTGTTGAATTAACCGATGGTGGTGTTGATTATTCATTTGAGTGTATTGGTAATGTGGATGTGATGCGCTCGGCGTTGGAGTGTTGTCATAAAGGCTGGGGCGAGTCGGTGATTATTGGTGTTGCCGGTGCCGGGCAAGAGATTTCAACACGGCCGTTTCAGTTGGTGACTGGACGGGTGTGGCGGGGAACGGCTTTTGGTGGCGTGAAAGGTCGGACGCAGTTGCCGGGGTATGTTGAGCAGTATCTGGAAGGTAAGATCAAGGTGGATGAAATGGTGACCCATACTTTTGGTTTAGAGGATATCAATAAGGCATTTGATGTGATGCATCATGGTGAGAGCATCCGATCCGTGATTATTTATTGATGTTTTGTATGAGGCGTTGGCAGGGTACATCAGAACCTTTGTCAGCGCTAAATACGCGCTCCTGGCGCGGATTTAGCTCAAAAATCATCCATGATTTTTGTGACAAAGAACCTGCTGTACCCT
>DFOV01000231.1 GCA_002376965.1 Gammaproteobacteria bacterium UBA3532 | reverse complement strand
GTGGTCCAATACTCACCTACACTGAAATACGGGTCTGTTGCTTGATTATAAATAGCGTTGGCCCAACCACCATAACCTTTTACGTAGTCGTATCGCCAGCCGTCAAAACCAACCCCTTGCAAACGCGAACTCATCCACGTTTTCAAACTTTCTTGAACAAAATCTTGTTCATGGTCTATGTCACGAGCAGAACCGTAAGACTGACCGCTGTCAAGATGGCCCAGTGTTCCGTTGCACGTAGCGTCGGCATTAGGATCGGTCGCCGCTTCATCGTTGCTAACAATAGAGCTCACGTCCCAATCAGGATTTTTGAAGTCACACCAACCTGTAGAACCACCACGATGGTTAATAACAACGTCTGCGATCGCTTTCATACCGGAGTTATGAACCGCGTTAATAGCGGAAACCAACTCAGCTTCTGTACCGTAAAAAGAGTCCAATATATTCAGATGGGTTGGGATATAACCCTGAGGAGCAAACGTCGGTGTATCTTGAGGTGGAGCAAACCACACCATATTTATGCCTGCGTCGGACAGTTCTTGCGCTTTGGACGCAATGGTGTTCCACCAGTTTGGCGAGTTTAAATCACTGGATAACCAGTGAAATCCCTGAATCATTACATCAGTGCTTTGCCCGTCCAGAGGCTTTGCTTGTGCAGTGGTCGCTAAACCGCATGCCAATAACGTTGCTAGCGCTACTTTGTTGTATCGCATTGATAATCTCCGGGTTTTTGTCATTTACGTTTTAGTATGTATTTGCTGCATACCAGACAAGGCATACAGCTTGATTTGTCAATCAAATACGACAGCGCTATTCGCATAAAGGGAGGAAGGTCTCTAGCCTTGCATACTGCTGCTCGTACATTTTTTGAACAATGCATTTATAATGTACCAGATTATAGACAAGGATGGCAATTGAAAAGAGGGCCTATGGGGGATTGGAGGGGGAGCCCCCAATCCCTAACTAACTATGTCTTACTTCACCTGCCAAGCAGCATCCGTAACGGTATTTATGTAGCGAACATTAGCTACGCTGCCGTTGTTAATAAAGTACACATAATTCTTACCAGAGAGCATATGGCGCCAAACAAGATCATCAGTGCCGTTACCATCCATATCTGCCGCCATGGCTATAGTCCAATCCATGTCTGCAACAGTATTTAATGGCTTGCTAGTTGCAACCTGACCACTCGCCATGAGGTAAACCCAGTTAACTCCCGTCACGGAGTTTCTCCATAACAGATCATCAACTCCATCGCCATTTAGGTCTGCTATAGCAGCTAGAGACCAGTCCGTCGATACATGCGTCAAACGATAGCTTGCAACTATTTGCGACCCCGACATTTGGTATACCCAGACCAAGCCCGTATCAGTGTTGCGCCAGATGATATCTGCTGCTCCATCGCCATTAATGTCACCAGCACCTAACACCTGCCAATCGCTGGATACACCAGAGCCGATAGGCCTGCTCGACGCGATCCTTGCACCATCCATCAGATAGAGCCACAACTGTCCCGTTACTGAGTTTTGCCATAGGACATCGGCTTTACCGTCGCCATTTAAATCAGTTATCGCTTTAATAGACCAGTCGCTACCAGTAATTGCCAGATAGCGCTTGCTCGAAACCTGGCTTCCATTCATTAGGTAGACCCAACTTTCTCCCGTGTTAATATTTTGCCAAAGAATATCGGCCATACCATCGCCATTAAAGTCACCGCGGCCAGCAATGTCCCATTCGTTAGCGACAACATTAAAGCCAGCACCTTGTGCAATTTGATGGCCATTCATCATATAGAACCAATTCTGACCATTTGATACGTTGCGCCACAGAATGTCCGCTTTCCCGTCACCATTTTGATCAAACCTTGTTGCTGAGGGATTTGCAGGTATTAGAGGCTGAGGATCGACGCCATCAAGCAGGCCATCGCTGTCAGTATCGTTATCATTTGGCAAGGTTCCAGCTTGGAACTCCGCAAGGTTGGTTAAGCCGTCACTATCGGCATCCAGGCTTGCATCGCTAGCATCATCAGGATTTAAACCATGAGTGTTCTCCCAGTCATTGGGCATTCCATCATTATCGCGATCCGTTACATTGTCTGGTACAAGTGGGTTGGGATCGGAGCCATCCAATAATCCGTCATTATCGGTATCACTATCTCCAGGTAAGGTTCCTGCGTTAAATTCCTGCAGATTGGTCAAACCATCATTGTCACCATCAAGCCCCGCATCGGCGGCACTGTCAGGATTCAGTCCGTGAGTAGTTTCCCAATCATTAGGCATGCCATCATTATCGCGGTCAGTTGAGCCATTTTGAGGAATCAGAGGTTCAGGATCAGAACCATCCAATAAACCGTCATTATCGGTATCATTGTTGGTTGGATCAGTACCCGCCTCAAATTCCTGCAGGTTGGTCAAACCATCTTGATCGCTATCGAGCGCCGCGTCATCCGTTGCAGGATCTAAGCCAAATGTCTCCTCCCAAGCGGTAGGCAAACCATCCATATCAGAGTCGACATTTTCCACTGAATAGGTAAGCTCTTTATCATTCATTGTTACCGTATAAAAACCAGCGCCGTCGGTGATCATAATATCGCCACCGGCTTGTTCTAGTGTACCGTTAGCATCGTTGTCACCGAAATTGAAGGTCCAATCACCCAGAATATCAAACTTGAATCTATCTTCAGCATCCCCTGTAAACACGAGATTAGTTAGCTGCCAAGTGTAATCCGCAATTAACTCCATTTCTCCAGCAACCCACTCATTGGCTGTACCGCGGAAGAATACGTTGTCGTATGTGGATAAAAACTCTGGCGCGACACCCACAAACACAGAGATCGTCTTGGTCGCTTGTTTACCTTCATTATCTGTAAGGGTTAAAGAAACATCAAACTTCCCTTCATCTGGAAAAGTAATGGTTGTTTGCTGCCCGGTTGAGCCATCACTCCATAACCACGCTTCAATCGTTCCATCAACATCGGTAGAAGCGGAACCGTCGAAGGTGACCGTTTCACCCGGCTCGATAGAAACCTGGGCCGGTGTAATCGAGACATTTGGCGCGCGATTCATACCAACGCCATCGGTAACAAATGGATAAGTCCCTTCGACGTCACCATTTACATCCTCGATATATACACCACCTTCCAAGCGGTAGCGGCCAGCACCAACGTAAACTTGCTGGATTTCGGAACGAGTCACGTTTCCTTTAGAATCTGTAGCCTCGATATAGTAATCGAGCAACTGATCACGGTAGTCCCCGATATAAGCGAAGTACAAATCACCAATTTTTTGTGCAGGAACAATAGCCATGGTTTCTTGAGTAGATGGCTGCCAATCAACGCCATTGATGTCTGGTGTAAGGTCGCGCACATTCATATCATACTCAACCCAGTCGCTGACACGAGCCGGATCGATATTAGGAACCCCTGCATTTTTCATCGCTACCGGGTCGTATACTTGATAGGTGCGATCAACAGGATCAGCGCGTTTTTCACTATGAGTACGGATCTTAACCTTTATATCAGCGATGTTTGAAACGTCATAACCGTAAGTATAGATACCGAAGTTATTGTCATAATAGTGAAGCGTCCAGCCTTGGGACTTTCCTTTATTACCACTGCCAGGGTTATATGGCCAGCGCTGTGGCCACCATAAAGATGGCCCAGTACGATCTTTTGCCAGATTGGCTTCTACATAAGGTTCGGAGAAGTGAAGCGACTGATTAAATGAAATCGTGGGTTTCAAATGGTCATCAGTATTCTCGTCATAATATCCAAAACCCGAATCGATAGATGCAATCAAGAAATACCAAGCCAACTCAGCAGGATTAGCTCCACCCGCGTAATTATTGTTGGGATCCCCTTTGACTGGATAAGACATCATCCATGGATTCAGCTGATTACCTTGGTAAGTTACTTCATTATCCATGATATTGGATGGCGACCAATAATTCGGATTGTCATCGAGCCAAATTTGTTCAGCTGTTTTGGCATAGTTCTCAGCGGCTTGAAGTAATGCGAAGTTACGCTCTAAGTAATGGTAGCCAAACTCAAATGAAACGGTCATTCCTTCGTCTATACCAGCGAGGTTTTTCTTAGGGGCAAAGTCCGTTCCGTTAACACGATTAAAATCAGCAAACTGTCCCTTCCATATGCAGAAGGGCAGGTGCCAGTGATACCAGGTCGGATCTGCTGATGAATCACGCGTATCAATCCATGAGCCATCTTGAACATGAGCGATATCATTTTCAGGAATTGGATGGGCGCGCAAGTATTCGTCGACACCTTTACCCGTCACTCCTGAGTCTGAGTAAGTTACATCACCAGATGCCAGCCAAGTGCCCAAGTCACCTGCGCGCCCCTGTGAATTATCACCGTCATGGGCAATAACAAAGTACTGCGTTCTACCCTCTGCTTGCGCATCGCCTTCAAAAGGCTTTAACGGCCCGGCTGTTACTGAACCTTGATAACCCTCTTCCCAAGAAGAAGCCTGTTCGACAGGAATTCCCGCGATCTTATGCGCTTCACCCGTTTCAGGATCAATGTATTGTACCCAGTGAGGAGTTGAAGCAAATGGGAATTTGTTATGGGTTACCTGCTGCTCGTTGAACATATTTATAGATACCCAATCACCAACATTGCTTTCATTTTGAAAGTCAGCTCTATTAGGTGGTGAAACCATGGTATCAGAGCCGGGATTGTTGAACAGCTCATCAGGGTAGTCTTTCAGAGTGCGAGAAAAGTGAACGTTACCAATAACCGACCACTCAATCCCCAGTTTTGTTAAGGTAGGAATAAGCCTTTCAGAGAAACCAAGCTCTGTTGGGAAAAAGCCGTTTGAAGAACGGAAGTTATCGCCCAAGAAGTATGGCTGAGCTAACGTAACATTATGGTAAATAAGATCTTTCAAAAAGTAGTCTTTACCAACCAAGGGTCCCATAGAGTGATGGCCGGTAAAATGGATGAGATCCAGTGCATTGTAGCCGTTTGATGTTTTGGTACCGGTATAAACCTCTTTCCAAAAGTCTCCCCAAACAGGACTACCGCCGGGAGCAGGATAACCAGATACATTCTGAAACAAATTTAAGCTATCAGTATTGTTAATTACCGACGCTGACATAGTTACATGCGTCTGACTAAGAGGATGATCTACATTGTTATCGTTGGCAGTGACTTGGGGCCACCACTGATAAGCCCCTTGCTTTGCATGATGGGAATAATATGAAACCAAATCATCATGCGGCATTGGAGAACCATCAGGCAAAAAATAGGTATAGTTAGCTGGCGGGCTGTTCTTTAAGTTGATGACCTGACCGTCGTAGGTATACCGTATTGGTTCACCAACCGACATTCCATCATAGGTTCCAGTATCAAAATAAGGCCAGAAGTTTGGCATGTGGTTGTGATAAATATGAGTAGCTGCTATTTCTGCCTGAAGGCCAGCACTCATTAGAGTGAGACCACTGGCAACAGCCAATGAAAGCACATTTCTGGCGTGCTTATTTGATTTAATTGTCATTATTTCACCTTTGCTCTGCAAGCGACACGTTTTCGTCTTTATACGGCTAACAGCTACACGTATAGTTTTAGTTATGGTGTCATTAAACCAAATCGAGGCGAAAAAAAATTGACGTAAATCAAATCTTCTACTACCAAGGATTAACCCGCAACCTTTTATAGGCCTATATGAGAGATGGATGG
>DFOV01000439.1:1827-5649 GCA_002376965.1 Gammaproteobacteria bacterium UBA3532 | reverse complement strand
CGGGTTGCCACCATAGGTTGAGCCATGGTTGCCTGCTTGAAGTAGCTTAGCGGCTTTGCCATGAGTCAAGCAGGCTCCAATCGGAACACCGTTGCCCAGCGCCTTGGCAGAAGTAACCACATCTGGTGTAATGTCGGCATGTTGGTAGGCAAACCACTGACCAGTTCTGGCTATGCCGGTTTGAATTTCATCAGCAATCAAAAGCCAGTCATTCTGGTCACATAAGGCACGAATGCTATTCAGGTAATCATCAGCTGGCACATTGACGCCACCTTCTCCCTGCACGGGCTCAATCATAATAGCAACAATGTCTGGGTCTTTACTGAGCCTTTCAACTGCTGCAATATCGTTATAAGGAACCTGTACAAAACCCGAGACCAATGGCTCGAAACCTTTCTGAACCTTTGGGTTGCCTGTGGCTGAAAGGGTGGCTAGGGTTCGGCCATGAAAGGAATGTTCGGTCGTGATTATTTTAGGCTGGTTGATGCCCTTATGAGAAGCAAACATGCGAGCTATTTTGATGGCGCACTCGTTGGCTTCGGCGCCAGAGTTACCAAAGAATACATTGTCCATGCCTGAGATCTGGCAGAGTTTCTCAGCCAATTGCTCCTGGCTATTGATATGGAAAAAATTCGAGCAATGTACTAGAGTCCGAGCCTGGCTAGCAACAACGTCTGCGATTTCCGGGTTTGCATGTCCCAGGCTGCACACGGCAATGCCGGTAAACGTATCGAGGTAAGCATTACCTTGTTCATCAAATAGCCATGCGCCTTCGCCTTTGCAGGCTTCTAGGGGCAGTCTTCCGTACGTTGGCATGACAGCACTCATGATTCGTATTCTCCAAAACGCAAAAAGGCAGCACTTGCTGCCTTTTTTAAGAAACCAAAAACGAGATTATAAAAGGGTTGCTAGGAAAAACAACCCCCTGTCAATGGATTTCTTGAAACGAAGATTACGCAAAGTTTTGTGATGCGAAATCCCAGTTAACTAATGCCCAGAAAGCTTCGAGATACTTAGGACGAGCATTTCTGAAGTCGATGTAATAGGCGTGCTCCCATACATCAACAGTGATAAGCGGCGTAACGCCTTCATCAGTTAATGGTGTTCCGGCATTGCTAGTATTTACAATTGCAACACTACCGTCCGCTTTTTTGACTAACCAGGTCCAACCAGAACCAAAATTATTGGCTGCGCTGTTGCTGAATTCGGTCTTGAATGCTTCAAAAGAACCGAAGGCAGCGTTAATAGCTTCTGCCAATGCACCAGTTGGCTCGCCACCACCGTTGGGGCTCAAGCTATTCCAGTAAAACGTGTGGTTCCAAATTTGAGCAGCGTTATTGAAAACGCCGCCAGAAGATGATTTTACAATCTCTTCTAATGATTTGCTTTCATCATCTGTACCTGCGACTAAACCGTTAAGTTTAGTGACATAAGTGTTGTGATGCTTACCATAGTGAAACTCTAGCGTTTCCGAAGAGATATGTGGCTCAAGTGCATCTTTAGCATAAGGGAGTGGTGGAAGTTCAAATGCCATTTGTCGTCTCCTTAATTGAGTGGTCAATGGATAATACTCATTTTGGCCTACCAGCGTTAAGCCCCTTACCAAGACATGATATGCTGCAGGAAAGTATCGCGTAGCCATCAAGCAAGGCGGAGCTCAAAGCGTTAGAGCCGATATATCGATTATCTACAACAACGGAAATATCAAGTTTTGAACTATCAGATATGCCGTATTGAGTGAGGCAAGTGTACACCACTTTTCAGAAAATTCGAGTATTATGATGATGATTAGACGAATATCTGTGCCTGAAAATACCATTAAAAACCTAAGGTTAATAGCAATAACGTTATGAACAATATCGAATTAAGTGTATTTGTTAATCGCATTTCATCTATTTGTGATGAGATGGGCGCGGTGCTACAGCGCTCGTCGTTTTCTCCGAATATAAAAGAGCGGCTTGATTTTTCGTGTGCGTTATTTGATGCCGATGGAGAGTTGTGCGCACAAGCCGCTCATATTCCGGTACACCTGGGAAGCATGGCTTATGCCATGAAAGGCATTGTCTCGCGCTTTTGTTGGGAAGAAGGGGATATGGTGGTGGTGAATGATCCCTATGAAGGAGGCACGCACCTCCCGGATGTGACCTTTATCGCTCCAGTGTTAGACGCTAACAATCAGGTTGCAGCTTTTGTTGTAAATCGAGCGCATCACGCCAATATTGGGGCCACTGCTCCGGGCTCTATGCCTGTATCGACACATATCGATGAAGAGGGACTTCGCCTGGCACCAACTAAAATTATGAAGCAGGGCAAGCTGGTTGAAGCTGTGGTACGACAATTTATTGAAGCGACAGGTGATGAGACTCTTGGTGATATCCATGCTCAAATTAGTGCCAATACCCTGGGCGTGGCGCGTGTGGCAGGTTTACTGAAAGATTATGGGAAGCAATGGTCTATCGGCTTGCGTGAAACGAATGCCTACGGACGTCGCATGGCAAACGTTGCCCTATCCAAAATTCCGAAAGGCACTTACGCTTTTATTGATTACCTTGATTCCGATGGTATATCGGATGAAGCAGTGGTTATTTCTGTGAAAGTTGAGGTGGCCGAGGAATGCGTTAGCGTTGATTTCACTGGCTCATCATCACAGGTAGCTGGCAATATAAACTGTCCTCTACCTGTCGCTGCTGCTGCCGTCTACTATGTTTTCCGTTGCTTAATGCCAGAACAAACACCCGCTTGTCACGGGTGTTTTGAGGCGATAAAAATAGTTGCGGAGCCAGGGACAATAGTAAATGCCACCTATCCAGCAGCTGTAGTTGCAGGAAATGTTGAGACCAGTATGCGAATCGTTGATGCCGTGCTGGGAGCTTTGGCGAAGAGTGGATTAAAAACGATCCCTGCAGCAAGTCAGGGGACCATGAACAATGTAGCTATGGGGGCCAGGGGAGAGTCATCGTGGGATTACTACGAAACCATTGGGGGAGGTATTGGTGCGGCTTGTGGCTATCATGGAGCTGACGCTAGTCATAGCCATATGACTAATACCCTGAATACACCCATCGAATGCATTGAAATGAGCTACCCATTACGAGTTACTCAATATGCTATTAGAAAAGGCTCTGGGGGAGATGGCGAGTATTGTGGTGGTAATGGAATGATTCGAGAGTATCAATTTTTAGCCAATGCCGAGGTCAGTCTGTTGACCGACCGCCGAAGGAATGCCCCCTGGGGGCTCAATGGAGCCAAGGGAGGCAAAGTTGGCGAGAATTTAGTAAATGGTCAGCCAGTGAAGCCCAAGTGCAGTTTGCATTTGAAGCGCACAGACCTATTGACCATTAAAACACCGGGTGGCGGTGGCTATGGAGTAGCATAATTAGTTGACTAAATTAGTCGGGATTGTAATCACTTCGCAATAGGCATAAAATATCCCGGAGTGAATTTTTATACGAACTGAGGTTAGCAATGGAAACGGTTGAGAAAATTAAACAGCAGATTTCTGAAAACGATGTCATTATTTACATGAAAGGCTCGCCTAAGGCTCCAATGTGTGGCTTTTCTGCGCGAGCTGCTGAGTTATTAATGGCCTGTGGCAAGCCATTTGCCTATGTTGATATCTTGCAAAATCAAGATATCCGAGAAGAACTACGCACTTTCGGCAATTGGCCGACTTATCCGCAATTGTGGGTAAAAGGTGAGTTGGTTGGCGGTAGTGATATATTGATCGAAATGTTCGAGAAGGGTGAACTGCAAAAGCTTATCGCTGATGCGGTACCAGATGAAGCGTAAATACGTAACATTTAAGATATAAAAAAGGCAGGT
>DFOV01000439.1:0-1494 GCA_002376965.1 Gammaproteobacteria bacterium UBA3532 | reverse complement strand
ACCTGCCTTTTTTATATCTTAAATCATATAGATAAGCCGACTACCTAATTAATAGCGGCGTTAGATACCAATGCGAAGTCGGGTACGTAATCTGCCAATATAGCCTTTGCATGTTGGCCGCATCGGCCACAGTCTTTAGCCAAGCCCAGTTGTTTTGATAAGCATTTAACACTGATCGCGCCGCCATCTATGGCGCGTTTAACATCGCTATCTTTTATCGCTTTACATAGACAAACATACATAAACGAGCTACCTCAACATTCAATGAGTCAACTATACTGCAAATGATAATAGTTCGCAATAGTATTATTGGTAAGATCGATTAATATTTGACTAGCGTCAATCATTATCCCGTATAAAGTCTATGTGTTTATAACGCTGTTTTTGTTGTACATTTGCGCTTGTTATTTTCTGGGGCACCCCCATATCTGTATTTTTAATCGAAGGAGAAGCATTATGAGTGTATTGGTCGGTAGAGAAGCACCTGATTTTACGGCTGCAGCAGTACTGGGTTCTGGTGAAATTGTAGATAGCTTCAACTTAAAAGAAGCCATCAAAGGTAAACCAGCGGTTATTTTCTTTTATCCGTTAGACTTCACATTTGTTTGCCCAAGCGAATTGATTGCTTTTGACAAGCGTCTTTCAGAGTTTACTAGCCGTGGTGTTGAAGTTATTGGTGTATCAATTGATAGCCAGTTCACTCACAACGCTTGGAGAAACACTCCGGTAAATGAGGGTGGAATCGGGCCTGTTGGTTATACATTGGTTGCTGATGTCAGCCACGAAATTTGTAAAGCCTATGACGTTGAGCATCCAGAAGCTAGCGTTGCTTTCCGTGGTTCGTTCCTTATCGATAAAGATGGTCAGGTTCGTCATCAAGTTGTTAACGATCTACCATTAGGGCGCAATGTTGATGAGATGTTGCGAATGATCGATGCACTTCAGTTCTTCGAAGAGAACGGCGAAGTTTGTCCTGCCGGTTGGCAGAAAGGTGATTCTGGAATGCAAGCGTCACCTGAAGGTGTTGCTTCTTATCTATCTGAGAATGCTGAGAACCTTTAATCTTAGCGAAGTTTCAGTAAAAAGGCGGGTTATCCCGCCTTTTTACTTTTGGTAAGCAGGCTCTAATTTGCATCTGGAGCCGGTAAAATTGAAGTTTGCGTTTAACTTTCCATAAGGCGTAAGTTAAAATACGGCTCAATATCAATTTTGTGGTGAGGTTATCTTGTCTAAGCACGCCAAAACATCAATTTGCGATGACTGTAGTTTAAATCCATTGTGTATAAATCATGGCTTGTCCGAAGAGCAAGTATCTCGAATCGAAATGGCGGTGAAAAAAGCCCGAGTTATCAAAAAGGGTGAGTATTTATATTACGCTAATGAACCTTACCATTCTGTTTTTGCTGTTCGTTCCGGTAGTTTTAAAAGTTATTCACTTACCGACGATGGCATGGAACAAATAAATCACTTCTTCCTGCCCGGTGACCTAATGGG
>DFOV01000449.1 GCA_002376965.1 Gammaproteobacteria bacterium UBA3532 | reverse complement strand
ACTTCACGCAAACTATCTTTGATATTTTGTTCCGTTAAGCGACCCTGACCGCTGATCTGGCGGAGAGTCGTAGTCAGTCGTTCACTCAGGTTTTTAAACATTCAACACACCCTGCCGAATTAACGGCGATTCGAATTTAGTATCGTTATTGCAATAGTCCTTAATCAAGCATTCACTTGGTTGCTTCCCATCAACTCATCAGCACGTTACACTAGTCGGGTGTTAGCGGCGAAATGTTGGCCAAGGATATCCACTGCAAATTCGAGAGCGCAAATTATAAGCGATTTACCCCTATGATCACTAGCTTAAGCATTTTTATTTCTCTCATTTGTCTCACGACCGCCTGGAGTTGCGGCTTTTATACACTACGTTATTCCGAAAACACCTGGAATCGAGCCCTTCTTGGCCTCAGCCTACTAGGATTAGCTGCAGAAGCGGTGCTATTAGTCCAATATATAGCTCCAACCCAAACGAATAACTTCGGCTTTTTTAATTCGTTGGCTTTTACCACCTGGCTAATTGCCATCCCCTGCATGCTGATTGCGCAGCGCCAACACAACTTATTGATCCCACTTTTTTCACTGCCCCTCACATTGATTACCTTACTGATGATGCTATTGTGGGGCAACAGTAACGATATAACAGCGCAAGCCAACTGGTCGGCAGGAATAACCTACCATGTCATCTTTAGTATCGGAGCCTATACGTTGCTGGCACTCGGCGCTATGCAAGCGCTCCTGCTATTATTGAGCCAACGCTGGCTCCATCAACGCCAGTTGGCAGTGTGGCGCTTTAAACTTCCGCCACTGGAAACCCAGGATCATTGGCTATTCGCCTTTATTGGTGCAGGCTGGATGCTGCTTTCTATCGCACTGATTTCCGGCTTTCTCTTTGTTGATGACTTGTTTGCCCAGCATCTCGTGCACAAAACCTTATTTTCTTGTCTGGCATGGGGAGTTTTTGCAACGCTACTTTTCGGACGCAGAAAATTTGGCTGGCGAGGGAAAACGGCGATATACTTCACCTTTTCAGGCTTCTTAATCTTATTGCTTGGGTATTTTGGCAGCCAATTTGTTCTAGAAGTTATTTTGCACAGAAAATAATAGACTCTGAAAATCCTCCATAGAAATCAATATAGGACCCGCAGTTGGAAGACATATCGACCCTGGCTCTCAGTCTGATCTTATTTTTTCTGATCCTGTTTTCTGCCTATTTCTCTAGCTCCGAAACCGGCATTATGACGGTCAACCGCTATCGACTCCGTCATATGGCTAAAAGCAAGCATCGCGGTGCCAAGCGCGTCTTGGACCTGCTTAAACGCCCTGATCGCTTGATCGGAGTCATTCTTATTGGTAATAACTTCGTCAACATACTTGCCGCCTCGCTAGCGACTATTTTGTGCGTCCGCCTTTGGGGTAATTATGGCTTACTCATCGCAAACCTGGGTCTTACTTTCATCATTCTAATTTTCGCTGAGTTGACGCCGAAAACCCTGGCCGCCTTATATCCGGAGAAAGTAGCCTTTCCGTCCAGCATATTACTTAAACCACTGTTATGGCTGCTTTTTCCTTTAGTTATTTTGGTGAACGCCATTGCTAATGGACTATTGCGCATGGTTGGCATTAAGAACAGTGAAGGACTCAACGACGCTCTATCTGCCGATGAGCTGCGCTCAGTGGTCAACGAGGCTGGCCCGGTAATTTCCACTGGACACAAAAAAATGCTTATCAGCATTCTCGATTTAGAGCATGTCACAGTCGAAGATATTATGATCCCTCGTAACGATATTGAGGGAATCGACTTAACCGATGAATGGGAAGATATTCTGCGCCAAATTACTCATTCGCCAGTATCTCGCTTGGTGGTTTACGACGATGAAATCGACAAGCTTCTCGGTATATTACATATTAAAGAGACCATTTCATTTATTAATAAAGGCGAGTTTACTGCCGACGATCTACGCGGCCTGTTGCGTCCGGTTTATTACATCCCAGAGGGAACGCCGCTCAACGTTCAGCTGCTAAAGTTCCAGCGCAAAAAGCAGCGTGTAGGCATTGTCGTCGATGAGTATGGCGACGTTCAGGGACTGGCCACATTGGAAGACATCTTGGAAGAAATCGTCGGTGAGTTTACTACCGATTTGGTACTCCCCGATATGGAAATAAGGCCCGATGGCCACGGCGCCTATTTCGTAGAGGGAGGGGCCAATATTCGTGAACTTAATAAAGCCATGCACTGGGGGTTTAATACCGATGGCCCCAAAACGCTAAGCGGCTTGATCACCGAACATCTGGAAGACATCCCATCCCCAGGTACCAGCATTATGTTAAGCCAGCACCCGGTGGAAATTATTCAAGTCAAAGATAATATGGTTAAACTGGCTAAGGTACACCCACGCCTTAAAACTCGGCTATCCCACGATAACTAGAACTTAAAAAAACACCAGCTCTAAAAAAACCACCAGCCATCATCCTCAAGCTCTTTTTGACAGCTATTCAACTGCCGCTGGTAGGTTGCCGCACGCGATTTGACCTTGTTTGCTACACCTAACAACCATTTTTTATTGCGGTAGGTCGCCCGCTTATATCCACCAAATCCTTCATGGTAGGCCAAATATCCACGATAAACATCATTTTTGGCAATACCACAGCATCGAGCACCATTATTCAAATACCACCCAACGAAGTCGACCGCATCTTCAAAGTCGTCTCGGTCAGCAAAGCTGTTGCCCGTGGCCTTTACATAGTCGTACCAGGTTTCATCCTTTACCTGAGCATAACCGTAAGCACTGGACTTTCTCGGCCCGGGCAGCACCCACAAGATTTTAGTACGCGGTGGTTTGGCATCAGCCACAAAAGACGACTCCTGATGCATCACCGACATCATATTGGCGATAGGTACCCCCCAGCGATCGCTGGACTCCTTAGCATAGTCATACCAGTCATCCTTTTCCCTGAAAATCGAGCATAAATTGCTAATGTTCTTTGGTGGCGTTGTGGCACAGGCACTGAGCCCCAAAACAAGCGTCCCAGCCATCACTACCTGAATCGTTTTTGTTAATTGCACTAGTCGGCCTTTTATTCTGGTTTCATTTCACAATTACTTTAGAGCCTGTTTATCTTTCATATATCGCCTCTGTTTGGCCTTAAATGCTGCCAATCTAGGCGCGACGAGCGCAGTTTGGTTATTCCAAATAAGCGAGGAGCAACAACGAGTGGCGGCATTTAAGGCCAAACCCGAAGGGCTGGACACATTTT
>DFOV01000245.1 GCA_002376965.1 Gammaproteobacteria bacterium UBA3532 | reverse complement strand
GACTTTTGTGAAGGCGATGAGTTAAATGATGTGCTGGAGCGCGCTGATAGTGCCTTGTATCGAGCCAAGCAGATGGGACGAAATAAGGTATGTCTGGAGCGCGCGGCGGTTAAAAAGTCTCGGGAATAGTACTTTTAACTCTACTAACTCTGTATCGAGTTAGTAGAGTTAATGCATAGGCTTGAAAGGGTTATTTCGCTTTTAGCTGCTCCAGATCACGGACTGCCCCTGTATCTGCACTGGTCGCCATAGCGGCATACGCCTGAAGCGCTTTAGATACTTCGCGTTCGCGTGAAACCGGTTTCCAGGCTTTCTCTCCTTTGGCTTCCATTGCTTGGCGTCGTTCTGCTAATTCGGCGTCAGAAATATTAATCTGGATCAGGCGTTCTGGAATGTCTATTTCAATCATATCACCTTCAACAACCAGGCCGATGGCGCCACCGCTGGCGGCTTCTGGTGATACATGGCCAATGGAAAGCCCACTGGTTCCTCCAGAAAAGCGTCCATCCGTGATTAAGGCGCAAGATTTGCCCAAACCTTTGGACTTGAGATAACTGGTTGGGTAGAGCATTTCTTGCATGCCTGGGCCACCTTTGGGGCCTTCATAGCGAATGATAACCACGTCGCCAGCCTGGACTTTGTCATTGAGAATGGCTTCAACGGCATCGTCCTGGCTTTCAAAAATACGCGCTGTACCCTTGAAGGTGAAGTTACTTTCATCAACGCCAGCGGTTTTTACGATACAGCCATTTTCGGCCAGGTTACCGTATAAAACGGCAAGTCCACCTTCAGTGCTGAAGCAGTGCTCAATCGAGCGAATACACCCATTTTCACGGTCATCATCCAGGGTTGGATATCGCTCCGATTGGCTGAATGCTTTGGTGGTTGGGATACCCGCTGGGCCTGCACGGAAAAAGTCTTTAACCGCAGGATCTTCTGTTTGCATGATATCCCACTTAGCTAAAGCTTCTTTCATGGTTTTGCTATGAACCGTTGGGATGTCGCTGTGCAACACTCCAGCTCGATCCAGCTCGCCCAAAATAGCCATAATACCACCGGCGCGATGAACATCTTCCATGTGATAGTCGGGTGTTGATGGGGCGACCTTGCACAGTTGGGGCAGTTTGCGTGATAGCCGGTCGATGTCTTTCATGGTGAAATTAACTTCCGCTTCTTGAGCAGCTGCCAATAAATGCAATACCGTATTGGTTGAACCACCCATAGCGATATCCAGCGCAATTGCGTTTTCAAAGGCTTCAAAAGTCGCAATGCTGCGAGGTAAAACCGAGGCATCGTCTTGTTCATAATAACGTCGGGTAATATCGACAATGCGCTGGCCCGCCTCTTTAAACAGGCGCTCTCGGTCGGCGTGGGTAGCCAGAGTACTGCCGTTACCTGGCAGCGATAGCCCTAATGCTTCAGTGAGGCAGTTCATTGAGTTTGCAGTGAACATGCCCGAACAGGAGCCACAGGTTGGACAGGCAGAACGCTCATATTGCTCGGCCTCTTCGTCGGAGACATTAGGGTTAGCTCCTGCGACCATGGCGTCAACCAGATCGAGATGGATAATTTTGTCAGCAAGCTTGGTTTTGCCTGCCTCCATCGGTCCACCAGAAACAAAAATGACTGGGATATTTAAGCGCATGGCAGCGTTTAGCATGCCTGGTGTGATTTTGTCGCAGTTTGAAATACACACCAGCGCATCGGCTTTATGTGCATTGACCATGTACTCAACGGAGTCGGCAATCAAGTCACGCGATGGCAGGCTATAGAGCATGCCACTGTGGCCCATGGCAATGCCATCATCAACAGCTATGGTGTTAAATTCTTTGGCGACACCACCAGCGGCTTCAATTTCGCGGGCAACCAGCTGCCCCATGTCTTTTAGGTGAACATGGCCTGGTACAAACTGAGTAAAAGAGTTGGCAACGGCGATGATTGGTTTGCCGAAGTCGCTATCTGTCATGCCTGTTGCACGCCATAGTGCGCGTGCTCCGGCCATATTTCTGCCATGAGTGGTGGTTTTGGAGCGATAGTCTGGCATAGTAATTCTCTGCTAATTAGTGATTAATGAATATAACGGCTGCGTAACAGGATAACACAACCTTATTTGTAGGGGCGTTCTCTAAACCAGAAGTTGCATGCCCATTTTTCGCCACGTTTGACTGGCATTCCGCCGTGCAATGAATGGGGATGGCGTGTGTTGGTTTTGGGATGACAGTTGTGAAATAACACCATCTTGCCCTTGCGTGCGCCAACCTGTAACTTGAGTTTGGGAAAGTTGGTTCCGCCGCCATCGGCTACGTTGTTAAGATAGATCAGGCAGGTGACCAGGCGTTGGCCACCTTTGGCGGTACAGCGCTTTCCTACATCTGTTGTGAGATCCCATGCATCGAAGTGAGGCTTATACTGTTGCGTCTCGCCATAGTGAATGACCTGAATGGATTCTGCATTCTCTAAGGGGAGGCCGACATAAGCGGCAATACGCTGGGACAGCGTCGAAGTAATTTTGTCTTTGTGGTGAGGAACCCAGTACACACTCCCGGTTCGTCCATCGCTGGTTACCCCTTCTTTTTCGGCACTGACAAAGGCGCGCTTCATATGGGGATAAGCCATAGAAATCAGGTGATTACATTCCTGATCCGATAAAATACCATCAATTTCATAAACGCCAGGTACATCGGCGACTTTCTTAGAATTGGGATAGGATGTGCGTAACTCGGGTATCATGAGTGCTCCCTCTACTCTGGTTTTTTGCGACGTTTAGGTGGTGCCATACCGTCGGCGTTGGCAATAGGCGTGGGCGCTTTTTTCTTCAGTGGCTTTTTTGTTGGCTTTTTGGTAGGGCCAGCTTTGCGTTTGTCTAAGCTCGTCAGGCTTTTTTTCTTCTTTTTCTTGGTGCCAGCAGCCTTGCCCGATGCTTTAACTTTTTTCGGGCCTTTGTATTTGGCTTCAAGACCATCAACAACGATCGGCGTTAATGCTACGCGTAAATAGCGTTCTATACCGGCCTTTACATTCCATTCGTTAGCGGTAATGAAGGATATGGCTGTTCCTGATTCGCCAGCACGTCCAGTTCGACCGATGCGATGGACATAGTCATCGCCACTACGAGCCATATCATAGTTTATGACCAGGTCGATTTCAGGAATATCCAGCCCACGAGCTGCCAGGTCGGTGGCTACTACCACGCGAAAAACATGGTTGCGATAACCTTCTAGCGTTTCATTGCGTTCATCCTGGCGCATTTCTCCGTGCAATAGCGCACTGGATTTGCGTTGCCGATTGAGAATGGCATTCAGATGAGTGGCTTGTTCTCGCGTGTTAGTAAAAACCAGTGCTTTGCGATAGGAGTGACTTTCCAGCAAGGCTTGCAGCAGCTTTTCTTTGTGGGTTGGATCGTCAGCAAGAATCATTTGCTGGGTGATATTCTGGTTGGCGTCTTGCGCCGTATTCAGTAGTAGCTGTTTCGGATCTCGCAGAATCTGGTCACAAATACCTTTTAACCCTTTGGGTGAAAGCGTGGCTGAAAACAGTAAGGTTTGGCGATCTGGCGAACAGCCTTCAGCAATGCGAATAACATCACCACCCATCCCCATGTCCAGCATGCGATCGGCTTCGTCAATAACCAAAATATCGAGTTGAGATAAATCTGGCAGCCCTCGCTCCATGTGCTCTAACAGCCGGCCAGGTGTGGCGACAACAATATCGGGATTTTTCCGTAGCAGTGACTGTTGAAATTTAAAGTCATCTCCCCCGGTTAGCAAAACCGATAGCAGTTGGGTTTTACCCGCCAGTTGCTGAATGCTGTTATCGATCTGGCGGGCCAGTTCGCGGGTTGGTGAAAGAACCAAGGCGCGTGGGTCTTCCTGCTTGGGCTGGCCGGGTTGAAACTCGGAGATTAGGCGGTGCAGTGTTGGCAGCAGGTAAGCTGCGGTTTTGCCACTACCAGTTTCTGCGCTGACCATTAAGTCATGGCCCTCCAGCGCGACAGGAATCGTAGCTTCCTGAACCGGGGTTGGTTGACTGAAACCCAAATTATCCAGGGTCGTAAGTAAGCGTTTATTTAGATCAAAAGCACGAAACAAAGTAGTCGCCTTCGGTTGTAATGATTGGGGTTTTATGCGCGAGACATAAATTCTTTGGTTTGAGTGTTCACTTTGATCACTTCACCATTTTCAATATATTCAGGAACCAAAACTGTAATGCCACCCTCCAGTTCTGCAGGTTTGGCACTTTTAGTTGCGGTGGCGCCTTTTAATCGAGGTGCTGTTTCGACAACGGTTTTGGTCACGGATACGGGTAATTGAATGCCCACAAGGTTACCGTCCACCATCATGCCAACCAGCCCCTCCATTCCGTCAGTTAACCACTGGGCGGTCTCGCCAAGCTCTTCGGTGGATAAGCTGTATTGATTGTAATCCTCGTTATCCATAAACGTCCATAGCTCACCATCCTGATAGAGAAACTGTACATTGCGATTAGCATAGTCTACTGGGGTGAGCATGTCGTCGCCTTTAAAGGTTTGCTCAAACTTTTGGCGCGTTTGCAGTTCATTAAATGTCACTTTATACAGAGTGGCGGCACCGCGAGCGGTAGGGCTTTTGACGTCGATATTACCCGCGACGTAGCGTTTTCCATTGATTTCAACAATATGGCCTTTTTTTAATTCCGATGCTTTGGGCATGACATTCACTCGTTACCAGGTAAAAAAGCGATTATATACCTGTGGTGGCTTAAGATGAAAGGTTCCAGGCGAATAGCCTGAATATGCAAACCGCCTAGAATTGATTCCTGATGGCTTCGCTGCTGTATCCATGCGGCAGATATTTGCTCCAGAAACATCCAGCCACTCGACGATATAGATGACAGATTGTGGTAGACTGATGGGCTGTTTTTGACACCGGTTTAATTTGGATGGGCGCCATGTCATTTCGTGACATCGTAGATTATTTAGAAGACTTTTTTGATGGGCCGACGATCAGCCGAGGAACCCAGGTTTACCGCAGCAAGAAAGTGGTGGAGCTAAAAGTTGGTGTGAGCACCATTCAGGCTACGGTGCTTGGTACATTACCACGGGATAGGTATCAGGTTGAGCTGCGCTTGATGAATGGTGATCTTAAAGCTGCCTGTACATGTCCGGTCGGCCATCGATGTAAGCATGCGGTTGCAGCCCTTCGAGAGTGGCAGGCTCAGCACACAGATGATGCGATGTCTGATAGCGCCTTGTTGCATTGGTACAATTTGTTCGAACACCGACATCGCCGTGTAAAAGACCAAAAAATTTACCAGCTACTTTATGTTCTTGATCGCAACAAAGAGTCTCATCAGCTGCATTTACAAATGCATGTTGGCCGAAAACTAAAAAATGGCCATTGGTCTAAGCGTTCATCGGTGGTCCACAGCATTGCCTTGGATCACGGGGCTAAATATGGCTTGGACGACATCCATCTTATTGCTGAACTTAAGCAACAGGATAGCTTTCATACTGTTGCATCGGTACATATTCTCGAAAAACTGGTTGCGACTGGACGGTGTTTCTGGAACGAAATAAGCGAACACCCCCTTTCATGGGGTGAGCCACGTACATCAACTTGGTGTTGGCAACCCATTGATGATGAGGTCTTCCGCGTTCAACTGCAGATAGACGGACAAGCCGATGTGTTACCAATGTCGCCGTTGGCCTATTTGGACAGTCAACAAGGTATCGTTGGTCAATTATCACAGACATTTCCCGAGCAGCTGGATAGCGAATTGCTTTCGCTTCAGCGTTTAACAATCAAGCAGGTTCACTGGTTATATGCCAAGTTAAAAGAACATGACATTAGCTTGGAGCAATATATCGCGCCGCCAGATAGCGATGGTGGTCAGGCTATTCAATGCAAACCTCGTGTATTACTTAAACGCCTAAAGCGGACCTTCCGTATGTTAGGTGAGGCTGATCTCATCCCGCAAGCCCGTCTATTTTTTGAATACGAAGGCGCTGAAATCGAAGCACATGATCCGCGTAAGCGCTTGCCAAGCAAAGGTTCGACTATCGAGCGTGATGTATTGATGGAGTCGAATTTTGAAAATCGCCTTAAAGATTTTGGGTTGCAGTATGTCGCCTCGTGGGATAGTGGTGATCATGGCTACTACGTGATGCCTTCGACGGCTCAGTGGTGGGACTTTTTGAGTGATGGAAAGGACAAGCTGGAACGAGAGGGATGGACTGTTGAAATTGATCGTAGCTTTCCACTTAAGGTGGAGAAGGTTGATGAGTGGCAGGCTGAAATCGCGTCGGAAGTCGAGCAGAGTGAATGGTTTGAGTTAGGCTTCACCGTGCAAGTAGGTGAGGAGCAAATGTCCTTGTTACCTATTATTACTGCCGCGGCGCAGCAGTTAAATAAGTTGGAGATCGATGAGAGTGATCAAGAGCAGCGAATTCTGATCAAACATAGTGAGCACGCTGCGTTGTCTCTGCCGGTGAACAAGGTCAAATCACTTTTTCAGCAGTTCTTAACGGTTTATGAGGGGGACTTGTCGCGTGCAGGACGGATCAAGATCAGCCGCTATCAGGCGCATCAAACGGTTGCACAACTGAAACAGTTAGAAGTCGATACAGCGCTTGATGAGCAGCTTACTCAATATGTTAAGCGCTTAAAAAGCTATGATTCTCGTGAACCCAGCCCATTGCCAGAGGGGCTGAATGCCACCTTGCGTGACTACCAGATACAGGGCTATCAATGGTTGCAGTTTTTGAGTGAAAGTGGGTTGGCTGGCATTTTAGCTGACGACATGGGGTTAGGAAAAACCTTGCAGGCTATTGCCCATTTATTGCGGGAAAAGCAACGCGGCGAAATGACCTTGCCAGCCTTGGTTGTTGCTCCCACTTCACTGTTATTTAACTGGGCGCGGGAACTTGAGCGATTTGCACCGAGTTTGCGTTTTGTGGTGCTCTTTGGCAACAAGCGACATAACCAATTTGAGCAGATCCGCCAGGTTGAAGTCGTTATTACTTCGTATCCTTTGTTGCAGCGAGATATCAAGGTTCTGGCTGAACAGTCTTTTCATTGTATTATTGCGGATGAAGCTCAGTATCTAAAAAATAGTAAAACCAAACTTTATCAAGCGTTGACCCAGCTTAAGGCGGCCCATCGGCTGTGTTTGACGGGGACGCCGATAGAGAACCACCTGGGAGAGTTATGGGCTCAGTTTCACTTTCTACTTCCTGGCTTGCTGGGAAGTTCGCGTCAGTTTACCAAGGTTTTTCGCACGCCGATTGAAAAGCATGGCAATAACGAGCGCCTTGATTATCTTTACCAACGTATCAGGCCATTTATATTACGCAGAACTAAAGAACAGATTGCGTTGGAATTACCGCCTAAAACCGAAATTAATAAAATGGTGCGCCTAGAGGGCAAACAGGCTGAACTCTATGAGAGCGTTCGCTTGACCATGAACGACAAATTACGCCAGTTGTTTAGTGAAAAAGGCATTGCCCAAAGCCAGATTGAGATCCTTGATGCATTATTAAAACTGCGCCAAGTTTGTTGTGATCCGCGTTTATTGTCGTTGGAGCAGGCCCGCGAGATCAAAGGTTCAGCCAAATTGGAATTGCTGATGGATCTGGTACCGGAAATGGTCGACGAAGGGCGAAAAATCCTGATTTTTTCTCAGTTTACATCGATGCTGTCGTTAATCAGTGAAGCCTTAACGGCGGCGAAGATTGAGCATATCTCACTGACTGGCCAGTCAAAGAACCGTCAGCAATTGGTTGATGCGTTTCAGCAAGGGGATGTGCCTGTTTTTCTGATTAGCCTCAAAGCGGGTGGTGTTGGGCTAAACCTGACCGCTGCTGATACGGTGATTCATTACGATCCGTGGTGGAACCCTGCGGTGCAGGAGCAAGCAACTGATCGTGCTCACAGAATGGGCCAGGATAAACCTGTTTTCGTGTATAAGCTTTATGTTGAGCACTCGGTCGAAGAAAAAATCCTGAGTATGCAGGAGCACAAGAGTCAGCTGGCCAGTGCGGTGCTCGATAGCAGTGGTGGACAGGCTAAGGTCGGCTTAACCGATGATGATATCCAGGATTTATTTGCGCCGCTTGAGCGACTGGATGGTTAGCAGATCACTATGGGCAAGTGGCTGGGTATGTCTTGCGCAAATCGCCGTAAAACCATCCTTGGTGGCTTAGCTTCCGCATCCATGCGGAAGATATTTGCTCCAGACATACCCAGCCACTTGCCCATAGTGGTTCGTTCTGGTTGCCTTTGCTACGAGCACAGGTATACGTCATAGCGAATTTTCTTGCCACTGTATTGGAATGACGCCTGGCGTTGGTTGAGCGGTGGTGCATAGTCGGGTCGTTTGACAACGACGCGCTTTTTGGCCTGATTTAGGGCGAGTTCGAGCAAGGCATCGTTATCGGAATCTTCACCTACCAGACTGTGAAATGCCTGCATGTCTTTTTTCACTGCCGCCGATTTTTGTTTGGCTGGAAACATCGGATCGAGGTAGATCACGTCGTAATTGGCTGCAGTAGAGCGAAGATGTGCATTGCTATCTTGGCCGAGCAGGGTCATACGTAAGGCGACTGGATCACCCTGTTCCTGCGCGCGCTGGATACCATTGGATAACAGCAGGTATACGACTGGATGGCGTTCGATTAGCGTGACAGGGCAGCCGTGGTGCGCGAGAACATAGGCATCTCTGCCCATCCCAGCTGTCGCATCCAGAATCGATGGTCGTTCGCCTTTTATCGCGGCAACCGCTTTTGTGATCAGTTCTTTTCCACCGTATTTCTTGCGATGTGCATTGGCGCCTGAGGTAAAGTCGACGATTAGCGCGGTGCGTTTATCAATGTGATAACGAGTTTGAGCGCCGAACTCAAGATAAGGGTATTGCGCCTTACTCTCTATCCAGGTGAAACCATAGCGAGAAGCCGCGCTTTGGGCGGCTTCTATGTCATCTGGCGATGCGGCGCATATGCGGATCACGCAGCTTTGATTCCACGATGGCGCAGTAACGGTTCAACACTGGGCTCTCTGCCTCGGAAGGCTTTAAATAGCTCCATTGGTTCTTCAGAACCACCCTTCTCCAGAATACAGGTCAAAAAATCATTACCGGTTTGGGTATTAAAGATACCTTCTTCTTCAAAGCGAGAGAAAGCGTCACTAGAGAGTACTTCCGCCCACAGGTAGCTGTAGTATCCTGCAGCATATCCCCCAGCAAAGATGTGCGAAAAGCTGTTTTGGAAGCGGTTGAATTGCGGTGGGATTGATACGGCAACCTCTTGGCGCACGGTATCAAGGCATCCTTGTATATCTGGCTTTGTATGCTGGTTGTCTTTGCTATGCAGTTCGAAGTCGAATAGAGCAAACTCTAACTGGCGGCAAAGCTGCATCGATGACTGGAAATTTCGCGCATTGTTAAGTTTGTCAAAAAGTACATCTGGAATAGGCTCTCCACTTTGGTAGTGGCCGCTGATAAGCGTCAGAGATTCTTTTTGCCAGCACCAGTTTTCTAAAAATTGGCTGGGTAGCTCAACGGCATCCCAAGCGACGCCATTGATCCCTGATATATCGGGATAGTTAATCCGCGTCAGCATATGATGTAAGCCGTGGCCAAATTCATGAAACAGCGTTTCGACTTCGTCATGGGTAAATAGAGCTGGCGTGTCGCCGACTGGGCCATTGAAATTACAGGTTAGATACGCAACCGGTTCGTTGATATGACCATCACTGAATTCGCAGCGCACCTTGCATTCATCCATCCAGGCGCCGCCGCGCTTGTCTTGGCGGGCATAAAGATCCA
>DFOV01000450.1 GCA_002376965.1 Gammaproteobacteria bacterium UBA3532 | reverse complement strand
GCTGGGGGCTCGTGAGCTGGCAAAGATAATGTTCTCTTTTATTTTTTAGACTTTGATGTGTATGCAGTTATCTGCTTGTTTTACAACGGATATATTGGGGTAGTGGCATTTGAAGCGTTAAGGAGAGTTATTGTTACCACCACCCCAAGCCAAAGCCACCGGTTTTGCGGTTGCGGCTATTGTCGCCGCGCACGAAGGCATTAAAGAGGTCCTCGCGTTGCTCCTTAGGTATAAAGCAGCTCATGAGTTGCTATCTGAATAGTAAACTGTATTTGTAAATAGTAAGCACGCATTCATGCCCTTTGCTTTTGCTGGGGCATGTTATTTATAGCATTAAGCGCGGTGAAAGTTGCCGATTTATTGAGCGTAGAGGCTTTAAAATGAATGAAAGATTACTCTGATCTGGTTCTCGAAATAAAAAATGCATGGTCCAACACATACTACCCAGGAGACCAGAATATCTTCACTAAGTCTTCTTACGATGATGAAGGAATAACTGAGTATTTTATAGGGACTGGCTGGGAGAACCATGAAATTAGAGATTTGCGCGAATATTGTTCTGCGCTTCCCTTATATTTTACCCCGGCGGCATTTCACTATTGGATTCCTGCTTATCTCATTGCCGCACTTGAAGATCCCGACGAGCTTAGTCAAGGCATCGATGCAATTGTTGATTCATTTTTGGTTCAAAAGCAGGGTTCTCGGCAAGAGAATGAAGTGAATAATAAGTTGGCGCATTTTAGTCGGGAGCAACTAAGAGTAACGGTAAGTGCAATCGAAGCTATAACTGAATGGCTAGAAGATCCATTACATCCAGATAACACCCTAAAGCAAAAGCGTGTTCTAAATTTTTTGTATGGGAAGGCTACTAAGGTTTAACATTGTCGGGCAATATTAGTCCGCTAAATGTTCCTAACCTAAGCTTGCTCTGTGATTAGGTCACTGGAGTAGAGTGGTTTCATAGATAGTCAGGCTCTTAAGAACAACGGTAGAAGATTTATCATATCGACTGTTAAAAACGTTTACAATATTGGGCTCTAGTATCACAGGCTCTGGCCTCAAAACGACTTACAGCGGTTGACCAATGAAAGTCGGAATAGTCAGGAGATTGCTGGTCTGTTCCTTGATCACTACTCGTTCTGGTAGCCAATAGCCCTGAGCGTTGCGCATAAATATATTGCAGGCGCTATTATAAAGTTCACCCGTGTCGACCTTTACTTTGTAGGTGCCAGTGACCAGGCGAGACGGAGTGACTTGCAGATCTCCTGACAAGTATATTTTATGCGCTAATTGATCTTGCAAGTCGTAGAAGCTGATTACCGCCGGGCTGGAAAAGCTCGGCAGCAGTCGTATTTCTCCGGTTTTTCCTAGCAGTTGGCCCTTGATTTGGCTGCCGTGGGTTGGGAGTGGCGGTGGGTAAGCCTGACATTGGTGCTGGGCGGCATAAGCGGCATCTCCGAAACCAACACGGTGTTCTGGTACAAATCCTAAAATTACCTGGCCTTTGGCATGTGCCTCAATAAATAGCCACTCGGCATTGCGCGCTTGTTTTACTGCCGTTATATCGCTAAATGGCGGTAGCTCGGCAATAATGGGGCTATCCTGATGTTCTGCCTGATAAACGGGAGTCGAAATGAGCAGGTAGTTGTTGCCTTCACGGTAGCGATAGGGCAAAGGGATATGCCCACTGGGTACCGTCCATTCATTAGGTTGAACCGCGTCGGGCTTTGATGGTGTTACGACAGGAATAGTCGGCGTCGCAGGGCGTCCTGAAAACGAAGATTCATGCACTAGCAACCAGGAAATCAGCGCGATAAACAGCACGGAGAGTATTAGCAACTTCTTGCGGTAGCTACGCCAGCGCAGGTAGCGTGCCGACCAGTTGAATTGGCGCTGCATACTGTCTTCAATCAAGTGTTGAAAGTAGTTGTCCTTTGAAAGACGATGGGCTAAGAGAAACGCTTCACGGGCTTGTTTAGTGTAGCCAAGTTTAGTGCGCTGACCTGCAAATTGATACGCGAGATAGGCATTTTGTTCTTGCTCTGGTTGGATTGCATTTTGCCACGCTGCCTTAATAGCCAATACCGGGCCTTTCCAATGCTGCCAGCTATGCCACAGCATACTAGACCAGGTGGCCTTAAAGTGCAGAATGTTGCTGCACAACTGGCAGTAAAAGCCTTCGTCTTTTTGTAGCTTCCCCTGGCGCAATTTGAAAAAGCGGCGCTGCTGTAACAAATGGTAGCGTGTGCCGCAGCGTTGACACTGGTAGTTGGCTATTTCAGTTTCAGGCGGTGCTCCGGCTTGCTCGGTTTGGCGTTCTGCTTGTTTCGGTTCGGGCTTGACGTGTTCGCGTCGTTGTTTGACACGTTCACGTTGCGCTTTTAACCAGAGGCGGTACCAAAGCAAAGCTTCTTCGATATCCTTGCTGCGTTTGGGACTGCCTGATTCGTTCCAACTCTCGTAGGCCTGGCTTGCTTTTCTTTGGGTGTAGGCATGTTGTGAATCGCGCTTTTTATGGCTGTTTTTTGTGCTGCTATCTGTTTGGGCCGAACTGGTTTGAGAGTAGCCTTGGCGAGTGTAGCTATTAGCGGAGCCTGCACGGTTTGATTGATTATTTGTTGAGCGCCGACTGCTCGATTGACGAGCTGAGCTGGAGCTGTTGCGAGTTGATGGGCCTCGGCTAGAAGGGCCAGACTGAGCCCAGGGAGCTGCGTTAAAGCTTTCGTTTTGTTGACCATATTGGCGATCGTAACGGCGGCGACTGTTGGGATCGGATAACACACGATAGGCTTGATTTATGTCCTTGAAGCGATTGGCATCAGG
>DFOV01000413.1 GCA_002376965.1 Gammaproteobacteria bacterium UBA3532 | reverse complement strand
TCCTGGTTGCTATCGATCTGCGGATAGGCATAGGGTTTGGCTGTTAGCACATGTACATCCCATCCCCAGGCGGTTAAATACTCGCAAAATTTGAGTGTGCGTTGGATCGAGGCTGCATTGCTCGGTGGAAAATCGAAAGCCACCATTAAAAGCGTTTTATTCATGTTCCCCCATGATTTTAGCAATAGAAAGGGCAAAAAGCGGCAGTTGTTTTCTAAACGGCATAAAGCGAGGTATGGCCCAGGTTGATGTGCGCGAGGTGGCTCCGCCATCGTTGGTCGAAAATGCTGCCTCCAAGCCGAGGTTTTTCACCACATTGCATTCGCGTTGCCCGAAATCGCGACCATAAAGCCCATTGGGATAGGCAAAGTAGCGAACAGGTTCGTCGAGCACCTCTGCCAAGCGTTGACAGCTGTGCCGGATCTGAAAAGCGCTATCTTCATCTGACTCGCACGACAAAATGCTATGGTCATGGGTATGTGCGCCAATCTGCCAACCTTGGTTTCTTAAATCCACCAGCTCGCTTGGGTTGAGCATCAAGCGGGGAAAGTCTTCCACAGCTAATTGCTCCAACACCTCAGATACCCAACGATCGCGTTCAGATTGAGGCAAAAACTTGAGTTGGTTGATAAGTTGGCTGTTTGCCAGTTGGCGAGCGGCCTGGCCAGCGAGCGACAACTGAACCGATATTTCCGGTAGGGATATTTCGGCCGCGCTACTGTGTTCTATCGCATGAGTGAGTTTGTCGTTCCATAGAATGCCTGTTTCCAGGCCATTGGTGGCGACAAAGACTGTCGCCGGTGCTTTATATTTGGCCAGGATCGGAGCGGCCTGGGTCAGGTTGTCGCGATAGCCATCATCAAAGGTCAAGACCAGCGAGCGGGCGGGTAGCGTGCGTGATTTAAGGCGTGCTATGGCGTCATCCATCGTTAATATGTTGAAGTGGCGCGATAAATAGGCGATTTGTTGTTCAAATGCGTCAATGGTCGGGTCATCTGGACGAAAAGGATCGGCCTGTTGCATCACTCGATGGTAATACAAAATCGCCAAAGGTGATTCGCCAAGGCGCAGGCGATTTAGCAGGCTGATGAGGCCAAGCGGTAGCTGTAGCATTATGATTTAACGGTTCGCGCTGAATGGGCGACATAGTACCTTTTTTGGCATTCATTTTGAAGCCCGATACTTTGTGTGAGCCCTGTAACTTTGCGGCGTGAAAGGATAGAATGCGCCGGACTTAGACGATTACCCAGATAGGGCTGTACTGATGGCACATACCGATATTGCTGTACGATTGATGGAAGCGGATACCGAAAAATCGGCATGGAATGCTTATATTGAACGACAAGGTGGCTCTTTCTATCACCAATGGCAATGGAAGTCGTTGATCGAAAAGCTATTCGGTCACCGTTGTTATTATTTCGCAGCCCTTGACGATGATGCGCAGATTGTTGGCGTGTTACCGGTGGTCAACCTCAAAAGCCTGTTGTTTGGCAACTACATGGTATCGATGCCGTATTTCAATTATGGCAGTGTGTTGGCCGATAGCGATGAGATAGCAAACACGTTGCTTGAAGCCGCGATAGAGCAAGGTAAGGCAAACAAGGTCAGTCATATCCAGTTTCGTGACCTATTACCTCGCAGTTATTTTCCTGAGGCTAATACCTCAACGGGTAAGGTCAATATGGTCCTTGAGTTGCCAGAATCTGCTGAAGCCTTAGGTAAAGCCATCGGCTCAAAGCGTCGCTCGCAGATCAAGCGCCCTTTACGCGAAGGAGTGGTTAGCAAGTTTGGTCATGCGGAACTGTTAGACGATTTTTATTACGTGTTTAGCCACAATATGCGCGATTTAGGTACGCCGGTATACAGCAAAAAGTTTTTCGCTGAAATCCTGCAAACCTTTGGTGAGGCAATAACCATTGCCGTTGTTTATTGGCAAGACAAGCCGGTGGGAACGGGATTTTTGGTTCGTCATGGCGATCAAATGGAAATCCCTTGGGCCAGCACCATGCGCTATGCCAACCGCATTTCGGTGAATATGTTTTTGTATTGGGAAATTCTGCAAAATGCTATTGCAACCGGCTGCAAAACCTTTGATTTTGGCCGTTCATCGCCAGATGCCGGCACCTACAAATTTAAAAAGCAATGGGGAGCCGAGCCTGTGCAACTCTACTGGCACCATTGGGTTCCCGAGGGCTGTGATGTGCCGGATCTGTCACCGAAAAACGCCAAGTTTGATCTGGCGATCAAAATATGGCAAAAGCTGCCACTGAAGGTAACAACCTTGATCGGGCCACCTTTGGTGAAGAATTTGCCGTGATGATGCGATTCAAATACCTACCTCTACTGTTTCTGATAGGCATTGGCCTTGATGCTACAGCCAAAATCTACACTTGGAAAGACAGCTCAGGCAAGGTGCATTACAGCGATAAGCCTGCGCCAGATCAGGCATCCTCTGAAGTTGAGTTAAAGGTTGCGTCGAGCGATTGGAAACCTTATGACATTGAGATTGTTGCGGTAGGTTTTGAGCTGGAAGCCGACGATAAGGAACGCATCTTGAAGGATGTAAATGCGGTGTATTATTTTTATCACCAACGCCTGTTCCTTAGCAGCTATGAAACCGTACCGGTGAATATCAAAATATACGCCACCAAAAAGCAATATCAACTGGGCTTAAAAGGGCATGGCGTCGGTAGTTCTCGAGGCGTTTTTATTCCCAAAGAGAATCAAATCGCGTTATACCTGCGTAAGGACAAAGAAGGAACGTTTGGCACAATAAAACATGAAACCAGTCATGCTATCGCCCACACTTCCATGCCTTATCTGCCAAGCTGGCTAAATGAAGGCTTGGCTGAAAATATGGAAACTGTGGCTAAACGCGGTTCAGAGGTCGTGATTGGCCCACATCAGGAAAATTACCGTAACCTACAACGGCTGAAAAAGAAGAATCGCCTGATGTCGTTAAAGAAAATGTTGCAGCTACCCAGCCATCGCTGGCGCAGCCATAATCGAGCGGGAGCAGGTTTGCAAACGCAAACTGGTGAGTTGGTGCGAATGCTGTTCTCCAGCCATTCGGGGCGAACCTTTGTCAACAAGCTGATTCGAGAATACAAACACGGTGACCGAACCTTTGCCTTTTACCATGTCAGCGATAGTTACTTCGGCGGCATGAAAATACTGAACGATAATTGGAAAAAATGGCTGAATCGTTCTGCTTCGCAAGTGATCAGGTTTTAATGACCGCTTTTTTCGTAGTGTATATTCTGACTTCTCACACCATCGCGATTCAATTAGCATGAGCAATACTAATAGCGTATTCGTCATGCAGATGGATGCTCCCAACAGCGATATGTTTGATGTGGGGTCAAACAAATATAACCGAGATATGACATCATGAAATTGAAACTGGATCCAAAGCGGTATGTGGATAAACAAGAAGTTTTTACCGGAGAAATGGTTTACCAAATTATTACCAGATTGGAGGAGATCGGGTTAGAAGGTGACATTTTAAAAGAAACCGCCGGAAAGATCGCTTTTGATATTGCTTGCATGGTCGATGATACTGCTGGATTGGAATTTGATGGTATTGAAGCCAATCCATACCTGACGTTCTTCGATGAAAAGGCCAATGATGAAATTATTCATTTGGGTGGTAATAGTTACTGCCATGAGATGGTTTATGGCATTCTGAACGCGATATTGTCTGGTAAGGACGAGCCTGCATAACGTTCCAAGCCCGAGTAGTCGGTTAGCGCAAGCGTAACCTACCACTTCCAATGTGACTAAAGATCGCTCTCAAGTTGGTGGTTGTCGAAATGGCATTGCCACCAAACGGCGTATCTACACATCATTAGTAATAGCGCGTTTGTTCAGTATTATCGTTCATCAACGACAAAAGCGAAGAGGTTTACCTCGATACCAATGCTTGGATGTATATCTAATCAGTGAGAGAAAGCTATTCCACCACCTGCACCAACGCTCGTTTGCCTTCAAAGGCGATGGCAATCGGGTAGACGGTTTCAATGCCAAGGGTATGTAGTTCGGCGACGTATTGTTTTGTCTCAATCTGCTTTAGGGCAGCGGTACAGGCCGTTTCGAGGGTTTCTTGCTGGCGTTTGCTAACCTTTTTGAACTCGAAAACAAAAGCGGGTTGGCTTTTATCATTTGGGATCAAGCAAACATCGTAACGGCCAAAACCACTTTCTCGATTGCTTTTTATGGCGTGGGTCGGTTGCAATTGAACTAACATGCCTAAAACAAAGGCATGATAAAACGATTCGGAGGCTTTGCCTGTCACATCGAAATAGCTAAAACAATCTTCTGCAAATTGCTCGAAGGCCTCGCAAAATGAA
>DFOV01000211.1:4306-4674 GCA_002376965.1 Gammaproteobacteria bacterium UBA3532 | reverse complement strand
AGGGTTGCTACGATGATAGCCGACCATCCGAAAGTTAAAGGCATTGCCTGTCTTGGTTATCCATTCCATCCACCGGGCAAGCCGAATAAGCTACGTATTGAGCATCTTAAAGATATCGCAAAGCCGGTATTGATTCTACAAGGTGAACGCGACCCTTTTGGTAAAAAAGGTGAAGTCGAAGCCTATCCATTGTCGCATATGGTCAGTATCGAGTGGGTTGCAGCGGGTGAGCATAGTTTTAAGCCAACCAAAACCAGCGGCGTGAGCCTGGCTCAAAATATAGCTTTTGCGGCGTCTAAGGTTGCTGAGTTTATGGAAGGGGCAAGCTGACTCGTTTCGACAGGCTCAACGAACGGTTTCGACAGGCT
>DFOV01000211.1:0-3956 GCA_002376965.1 Gammaproteobacteria bacterium UBA3532 | reverse complement strand
AGGCTTAACGAACGGTTTCGACAGACTCAACGAGCGGGGGCAGGCTTTCAAAGGTTGAGGCCTGCCAAATCGGTTACTTGTCGTCAGATACAATTTACTTGTCGTCAGATACTATACGCGAGCGGCGCTTTTTTACTTCCAGCTTGTGTACTTTCCACGGCGCATAGCGGCGAGATACATAGCCACTTCCGACGGATTCACTAAGCTCCAGGTGTTGGGAGAAAATTTCGGTGAGCTTTCCTTCTCGTATTTCGCCTGATTTAAGGGTGATTCTTACATCATGATCACGCGCAGTATGCCATTGCTCTTCTACTAACTCTTGCCATACATAATAATAGACTTCTTTACCCGTCGGCTTAGGTTTGGGTGGGTTGATTGGCAAACCTAAGGCTACTTTTAGTCGTGGTTCGACGATATCCCACGCTGCTGGCGGGATTTCTCTACCATTGAGGTTAAGCTGGAAATTCATCCAATGTTGCCAGCTTTTGATATGAGCCTTCCAGTCCGAAAGCAGAATAGCGCTACTCGGGTTTAAGCTGAAGCCTATCGATTGTGGCTCTTGGTAGAAGTCGTATAAGTGCTGTAATGAGGCCTGATCCAGCTCAAGTCCCATCTCTTCCAGTAGCTCAACTTGATCTTTATTGCGTACAGCCAAGTACTGTTTTACCGGTAGTCCGGTATTGTTTGCACACTGATGCCAAAATGTACTAAGTAAGCCTGTATCTTCATAGTTTACAGCCCATTGTTTTAAACCGGCTGTTTCGGGCCAGTTTTGTACCCAGTCTTGCATCTTATCGCCAGTCCATTGGGCATCCCAAGTGATATTAAACAGCCCTAGCCAATAACTGCGCATGCTGATATCAAACTGAGATTTATTGACTCGGTAATCAATAATAAAGTCGGCTGTTAACTTGTCTTGGCCCTGTTGAACGAACCAGCTGGGAGTTAGCAGGGTGCCATTTTTACACTGAGGCCAGAAAGCCCTGGACAATGGGTGGGCTTGGGCGGAGGACAATATTTCGTGGAGACCGCCAATGACCGGAGACTGAGTATCGACATGAGCACCAATGGCTTCGATACGAATAGGGCTGATTGACTCTGGCTTTTCATGCCAGCCTTGATAGTCGAACAACGTTGCAAACGATGGCAGGTGTATGCGGATTTCGTCGACCAGAAAAGCATCCTGGTAGGTCAGGGGATAAATGCGGGCATCTTTTAATGAGATGTACCCTCGCCAGTGAAAATCTACATAGGGAAAGTGCTGCACTGTGGCGTAACGAGCAAAACTTATCTTTAATTCGTCGACAATTTGTTTAGCGAAAAACCAAGTGACACCTTTGCCGATCAGAACAAGGAAAATAAGTAAATAAATTATTATTTTTATCTTTTTTAACATGCCGCTGCCACACTATTCTGATTTTTTTGATTGGGACGAGAAATCACTAGCTAATCTTACTCCTAGTCAGACATCGGGTCAAAGTTCATTCACCCTTTGAAAAAGATTGGTAGGCACAGTCTGGAAGGACTATGATTATACTGTGTAGTGCGCTTTTTTCAGTGTGCTAAATCAACTTGCATAGGGTCAATTGGAGAATGTAGACAGGCCGATGAAAGTACTAATTGCTGAACCCGAAAAAGTCTTTCAGGCGCTGCTGGTAGAAATGTTCCGTGGGCTGGGAGCTGATACTGTATTGGTATCAAGCGCGGCTGAAGGGATTGAGAAAATGAAGTCGGAGCAGTTTGAATTGATCTGCACCTCTAACCGGCTGGAAGATGCGACGGGTATTAGCTTCGCTGAATCGATCAGGCTGGATGTTGGGGATAACCGAATCCCGGTTTTACTGCTGATTGACGAAGAAGACAGAGATCTGCTTAACGAAGCATTGCAGTCTGGCATTACCGATACTTTTTTGAAAAACGATCCCGAGTCTCTATTGGAGCGGGTGAGGTTTGTGGTCGACCTGCATTCGCGCCAAACCATTTATGGCAAAGTTCTCTATGTTGAAGATAGCCGTATCGAAGCTGAGATGATCAAAACCCAGCTACGCGAAGTCGGTGTCAACGTGACGCACTTTGACACCGCTGAAGAGGCGCTGGAATCGCTGATTGCCCATGATTATGATTTAGTTCTAACCGATATCATGCTGGCTGGAACCATGAGCGGTGTCGATCTGTTTTCCGAAATCCTTAAGCTGCCCCAGCAAAAGCGCCATATTCCGGTTTTGGTTATGTCTGGTTTGGAAGATATTGCTCGCCGGATTGAGCTTCTTCGACGTGGAGTCAGTGATTATGTCACCAAGCCGGTCGTTTTTGATGAGCTAAAAGTTCGACTGAATAATTTAATTACCAACAAGAAGTTGTTTGACCGCGTTACCGAACAGCAGGAAATGCTGCATAAAATGGCAATGACCGACCAGTTAACAGGCTTGTATAACCGGCATAGCCTGGTCGACATTGCGCCTCGCTATTTAAGCAAGGCTAAGCGGCACGAGCACAATGTTGCGCTGGTTGTAATTGACGTAGACCATTTTAAGCAGGTTAATGACACCCATGGTCACTCCATGGGAGATCAGGTTTTGCGTGCTGTTGCTGACCTGCTCAAAAATGGTTGTCGCAAAGAGGATTTTGTAGCGCGCTTTGGCGGAGAAGAGTTTGTCATGTTGCTGCCTTACTGTGACATCGAGCATGCTAAAGCCAAGTGCGAACTACTAAGGAAGCTACTCGAGGGAACAAAGCCCAAGGGGTTATATATCACGGCTTCTTTCGGCATAGCTGCGGCAAATGGTGAAGCTGATTTTGACAAGTTATTCCACATGGCTGATAGCGCTGTTTATGCGGCCAAGGCGAATGGAAGAAACTGCGTAGTGGTGCATCATGATGAACAAGTATCAAGGTAGCACTGTTGATCATGTCGATCTTTTCCGGCCTCTTAGCGAGGCGAAGCCGATCGAGTACAAGCTTAATTATTTACATCATTTGTTACGAACGGATTATCCTTTTCTGGTTCGTATGGCGTTGGCTATTTATGAGCCGGTAACCGACCTGTTAAAAACCTACGCTTCACACGATCAGCACCACACATCACTTTATCACTATGAATTCAGGCTGTCAGAGTCTGAGTCACTACAGGATCTGCGTGACCGGAAGATTAACCGTGTAATAAATGACTTGAGTGTTACCGAGAATATTGAGCGACTGCATTCGCAAAAGGTGGTAAATGCAGGCTTTCAAGCCAGTTATACCATGCCGTTGTTTCATAATGGTATCTTCCTCGGATTTGCCTTTTTCAATGCCAATCGAAAGGACTGCTTCACCGAAATGGTGTTGCCGGACCTGGATATGGTCGGGCATATTCTCGCCTTATTACTGGCAGATGAACGGAATAATATCCATCTGTTGAGATCGGTCATTTCAGCTTGCATGACGTTAACTCAGCACAGAAATCCAGAGTATGGCGCACACCTTAAGCGATTGACCCACTATACCAAGCATATCGCGCGGTCTTTGGCGGAAAGCCATGAGCTGTCTGCTAGTTTTATCGAGCACCTGTCACTATTTGCTCCCATGTATGATCTTGGTCGACTGAACATACCTTCACGCATTTTGATACGCTCTGATGCTTCATCCGTCGACGAAATTGATGAGCTAGAAACACGATCTGATTCAAACACCGACTTATTGCAGGAGCTGATTCAATTTTTCGGGCTGGGTTGCGTGGGGCATATCCAGCTGTTAAAGAATATTGTCGACCATCACCACATTCCTCATAGTGACCAGCAGTCCATTCCTATTGAGTCACAAATTATTCGAGTAGCCGTTAAGTTCGATCATCTACATCAACGGAGTAAAGGAGAACAGGTTGAACAGATACTAGAACAGCTATGCTCTGGCGAACATAGCTGTGCTCCAGAGGTAGTAAAGGGGTTGCGGCAGTGCTTGGATCAGTTGTTAGAGGG
>DFOV01000053.1 GCA_002376965.1 Gammaproteobacteria bacterium UBA3532 | reverse complement strand
CCCGAACCACCACCAGTAATCAAAGCAACTTTCTGTTTTAGTTCCATTTCAGTCTCCTCTTCGTTTTTAGTCAACGAGAGAATAACGTATTAAAATCACCCTATTCAAACGTTTTCCGAGGATAGATAGTTAGTGGTCGCATGATCACCTAACCACTTTTTCAACTTTTTTTGCAGCTCCTCAGGACGTACCGGCTTGGCCAGATAGTCATTCATGCCACAAGCCAGACACTTATCTCTGTCGGCATCCTGTGCGTGTGCCGTCATGGCAATAATGGGAATATCACTATCATAGCCATCGGTCACATTGGCTCGAATCAAGCGCGTTGCATCATAGCCGTTCATTTCGGGCATCTGGCAATCCATCAAAATCGCCAGATAGGGTGCGCTGGGTGGTGCCGTTTTTAGCGCTTCAATACACTCTCTGCCATTAGCAACGGCATGACTGACATATCCCAACTCATTCAAAATACCGGTAGCAACTTGCTGATTAACAGCATTGTCCTCTACCACTAAAATACGGGTGAAACCATTAGCTTGACCTTTGTTACGCTTTGTCTTTGGCGAGGAAACTGATTGCTGAGTGACTTCGGTCAATGCTGCCGCGAGTACTCGTCGCTTGACCGGTCGAGTAATTACCTTGGTCTGTGGCCGGTGGTATCCTGGCAACTCTTGCTGGCGGATCAATGGAAGCATAATGACTAAAGGCAGGTTATTACCGCGCTCCATCAACGCATCGGGCAATAACAGGTGATCGCTGCAACGCATTTGCCCATCAATAACCGCTACGTCGCAACGGTAGTCAGGGTTACTGACATGCTTGATGGCTTCGTCAGCATTTCCAGCCACATCGACTAACATTCCCCAGTATGATAGATAATCACTTAATGCGGTTAAACTGGCTCCGTGCGACTCGACCAGCATGACACGCTTACCATGTAATGACATAGGAAGATCATTGACACTGCCGCCAGAACTTTGTAATGGGATCTCGAACCAAAAGCAGGAGCCTTTACCAAGCTCACTTTCGACTCCCACAGTCCCATCCATTAAGTTGACCAGTTGATGAACCAGTGTCAGCCCAATACCGGTGCCGCCGTACTCTCGCGTCAGGGAAGAGTCTCCTTGAGAAAAGGAATCAAAGATCTCCTCTAAGCGCTGCCTCGGGATACCTATCCCGGTATCAGTAACGCGAAAATAGACGAAGGGCTGACCATCTTTATCTTGCTTCAACACTTCAAGGCTGATTTCACCACTGTGGGTAAATTTAATCGAATTGGAAACCAGGTTATTTAATATTTGCCTTATTCTGGCTGGATCGCCAGCAATGCGCTCGGGGAGTGTCGTGTCGATATGTAATACCAAATCCAATCCCTTTTCCTGACAACGCAATGCCATAAAATCCACGAACTCATCCAATGCATCGATCAGGCTAAACTCAATCACTTCCAGCTTTAATTCACCGGCATCGATGCGTGAGAAATCGAGTATTTCGTTTATCAGGGTCATCAAGGTATCGGCGCTGGATTGGGCGAGCTTAACGTATTCGGCCTGTTGCGCCGATAAGCTATTGGTTCGTTTCAATAGCCCCAACATCCCAACCACACCGTTCATCGGTGTACGAATTTCATGGCTCATATTGCTGATAAACTCGGTCTTTGCCTGATTCGCCTTCTCGGCGATCTCCTTCGATTCTGTGGCCTCATGCCTCGCCTGATCCAGCGCATCGTTGCGCTGTTGCAGGTGCGTTAAAGCTTCGTTTAACAGCTGAGTTCGCAAATTAAACCACTCAGCTAATAACGATAACTCGTGCTTACCGCCCAAAACCAAAGAGCCATGACGCGTGTCTTTGCTTACCAGATTTTTCATTTGTGCCGTCAGCTTTTTCACCGGAGATAAAAAGAACTTGTTGAAGAGCAAGGCGGTGAGTAAACATACCACCAAAGTGGACGCCAAGATCCAGGTAAGTAAGCGCTGGCTGATAAAACCAATTCTGGACTCAACTGCCCGCTGTGGCACAGCCACCACAACCCGCCACCCTGTCGCCCCGACACTAAAAAGGCTAACATTCAATGGCTCAGCAACGATCGGATCGGTATCCGTCGTAAACTGGTGTAATTTCTCTACGTCACTGGCATCACTGAGTAAAATTCCTGCTATTCTTTTCGCCTCATCAGGGTCAACCTGATAAGAGCCATCTTCAATCGCCGTAGAGATACTGAGCAGTGAACTATTGGCTTTTTCCATCAGCGATAGCAATACCGTATCGATGGAGTCGTCTAGCTGCTCAGCGATAGCGCTAAAACTGGGTTGATTGATCGCAACCTCAGCTGTTCCTAAATAAACGCGTGAGATATTGCCATTTTCATCCACGGTTTGCTGCACAGCCATCTCCGAATCAGGAAAAGAAATCAGAGTATTATTTCGATCGACGGCAAAGGCATACCCACCCGTATCCTGAAGCAACTTCACCATAAATTGGTCCAAACCCGACAACCTCAGATCAATAGTCACTACACCGGCAAATCGCCCTCGGTGAAAATATGGAGCGGTGCAGGTAACCATCGGCTCAAGGGAATATGGATCGATATAAGAACGGGACCAGTAAACACGGTTTGGCGGTAAAAAGCGGGCGGGAACATACCACTCCTCATTGTGATAGCCATTACCCTCAGGGTCATTATAGTCATCGTAATAAACGAAGTTATTATGGCTATCGCGCGCCCAGAAGAATGAGCGACGCTCAACGTCTGGATTGAAGGTATATGGCTCAGGCCAAACACCACCGCCAGCAATCAAGCTGGCCAAACCATGAGCTTCCAGGATCTGCGGTATAACCTTATGAATAACCGCGCTGTCTTTGGGCAATGTTGCGGCCAAGTTAGCCATAGCCTGGGTAAGGGCTTCTGTAGCAGCAAGTCGTTCATGCAACTTAAGCACAATTTGCTTGCCAAGCACCTCGCTGAACTTATTGGCCTGCTCCTCAAAAAGTGGTCGTCCTACTGTTTGAAAAGATAGATAGGTAGCGGCCAGACTGAGCAAAATAAAGCCCAACATCAATGCTAATAGTTTTACTGATAAACGGTGGCGCGCTGGTAATGTTGTCCCTAATTCAGGCATGGAAATACACTTCTTTGCTAATGGTTCCCTTAGTAGGTATAGCGTATTTTCTGCAACATTGCATGAGAATTAATCAGTAAAATCGGCCACAATCCGACACACCTGAGCCAAATAACTGCCGCCAAACAGGTTCAAATGATTCAGCAGGTGATACAGGTTATACAGCGGGATACGCTGTTCAAATTCAGGCTCCAAAGGCCGCGCCTCGTTGTACGCATCATAAAAATCCCGACCAAATCCGCCAAACAGCCTTGTCATTGCTAAATCAGCTTCTGGCCAGCCCCAATAAGCCGCCGGGTCAATCAGCGCAGGACGACCATCAGTACAACAATGCACATTACCTGACCACAGATCACCATGAATCAATGCCGATGCTTGATAGGGAATCCATTGCGCCAAGCGCTGCGCTATTGCATCGATTCTCTGACTCAACCCGCTATCAATATAGCCGTTATCTCGTGCCAGACGCGCCTGAAAGCACAGCCGATATTCCCCAAAAAAGACCCAACCGTCCTGTATCATGGGGTTAAGCTGCAAGGTCGAGCCGCAAAAAGTATTGCAGGTAAAACCAAAATCAGACTGAGGCAGTCGATGGAGCATTGCCAGCCCTTGCCCTAACTGTTGGTCAAAATCGTTTCGCTTAATTCCATTTCCCAGGTCTTCCAACACCAGATACCGTTCGCTCACAGCCAACACCTGTGGCACTCGGAGTGTTTGACTATCAGCCAGTGCTTGCAAACCACGAGATTCTGCCTCGAAAATACCCGGCACTGGCTGACGATTAGACTTGACCACGACACTTTGACTATCGCAACGCCAGCGCTCAACCAGGTGAATACATCCGCCACTCAGCGTTTCAGCCGCTCGAATACGCCCCAACTGCAACTCTGAGGCTAGTTCAGCTTTCCAGCGATCCAATTATCTCTCCAGTTGTACCCGTGATATTCTTGAGGAATCAGCGGTATATGGTTACACTCACCGACAATCTACCATGAATGAGATGTAAGATATGTATACCTATGACTCTCATATTATCCCAGGAAAAAGCTTTCCTCTCGGCGCAACCGTGTTTCCTCACGGCGTCAATTTCAGCGTTTATGCCAAATATGCCACATCGGTCGAGCTATTGCTGTTTGATGATATCGATGACACTAAACCCAGTCGCTGCATACGCCTCGATCCTAAACGCGACCGCACCTTTCATTATTGGCATGTATTTATTCAGGGCTTAAAAGAAGGTCAGGTCTATGCGTACCGAGTCTACGGCCCATCGTCGCCTAGTGAGGGACATCGTTTTGATGGTGCCAAAGTGCTGATAGATCCCTATGCCCACGCAGTCGCCTTTCCTGAAAAGTATGATCCAGTCGCCGCTTGCCGTCCTGGAGATAATTGTATTCATGCAGCCAAAGCAGTCGTTGTCGATCGACGTAATTATGACTGGGAAGACGACATTCCAATCAATCGCCCCTATTCAGAAACCGTTATCTACGAATTGCATGTTGGCGGTTTTACCCGACACTCCAGCTCGGGGGTAAAAAAGGCCAAGCGAGGTACATACTCCGGCCTGGTTGAGAAAATACCCTACTTGAAAGAACTGGGCATAACGGCCGTTGAATTGATGCCGGTTCAGCAATTTGATGATCACGTCATACAAGATGGCTTATCCAACTACTGGGGTTATAGCCCGATGGCATTTTTCGCCCCACACGCCGGATATAGCACCAGCGATGATCCACTGGATGTGGTACGCGAATTCAAAGACATGGTTAAAGAATTCCACAAAGCAGGCATTGAAGTCATTCTTGACGTGGTGTTTAACCACACTAATGAGGGGGACCAAAATGGCCCTTGCATGTCGCTGCGTGGCTTTGCCAACCGTTCCTACTACACCCTGGAACAAGACAAGCAGTACTATTCCAACTACAGTGGCTGTGGTAACACTATCAACGCCAACCACTCCGTCGTTCGGCGAATGATT
>DFOV01000360.1 GCA_002376965.1 Gammaproteobacteria bacterium UBA3532 | reverse complement strand
CTATCATTTTCGCCTGTAATCATCATAAACACCGGCATAGGTGATAGCATATTCTTAGCGGAGATAAATACTTTAAATCCGTCAACTTCGGGCATTTCCCAGTCACAGAAACTAACTGAAACTGAGCATCTTTTAACCAAGCTAAGGCTTCTTTACCATTACTAGCAGATGCCACCTTGGCACAGCCCAGTTTACGGAGCATGGCCCGTACTATTTCCCGGTTTGAAGGGATATCATCAACTATTAGTGCGTGGTATTGTTCTTTTGCCATCGAAATTAGCGCCTAAACTAAGCAAGAAAGCGGGCACTTTTCATACCCGCTAGAGCAAGTTTAGCCGGTATTTCTTAATCCTGCTGCTATTCCGGCTAACAAAATCATTGAGGCGCGATCCAGAAGTTCATCTTCGTCCTTATCACTGACACGAGCACGGTGCATCACTTCGGCTTGAAGCAAGTGCAGCGGATCGGTATAGGGGTTTCGCACATCAATACTACGCTTAATAACTTCATTCTCTTCCAACAAGTTATCATGACCCGTCAGCTTTTTAACGATTTCTTCTGCATGAGCTAAATCGGCCCGTAACTGATTGCCGAGTTCTCTCAAGTGCGGCTTTGCTAGACGCTGCTCATAATAAGCAGCGATGTTGGCATCAGATTTCGCCAAAACCATCTCCAGCATGTTAACCAGACCATTAAAGAAAGGCCACTCGCGAGCCATTTGGCGAAGTTCATCCAGCTTGCCGTTTGAGAGCGCATTTTGAAAGGCAACATTGCTACCTAACCATGCTGGCAGCATCAAACGACATTGAGTCCAGGCAAATACCCATGGAATAGCACGCAATGACTCGACACCACCCGTGGCGCGCCTTTTGGCAGGACGGCTTCCGATAGGTAGCTTCTGGAGCTCTTGCTCGGGGGTGACTGTCCGAAAATACTCAATAAAGTCATTCTCACCACGCACCACATCGCGATAAGCTTTCACCGAATCCCGTGATAGCTCATCCATAATCTGCCGCCACGCCTCTTTCGGTTTTGGGGGCGGCTGCAACGTAGCTTGCAGCGTCGCTGTGGTATAAAGCTCCATGGTTCTCTCGGCCAGCTGAGGCAAGCCGAATTTTGACCGAATAACTTCACCTTGCTCGGTAATCCTTATACTACCGTTTACTGCACCTGGAGGTTGTGACAGCAGTGCCTGATGGGCTGGCCCACCACCACGACTCACAGTGCCACCACGACCATGAAACAGTGTCAGGTTAATACCATACTTATTGGCCACTTCGACCATTTTTTCCATCGCCTGATATTGAGCCCAGGCAGCCCCGAGATACCCCGCATCCTTTGCCGAATCCGAATAGCCCACCATGACTTCTTGAGTGCCATTGATCGCGTCGCGATACCATTGATTGGTGAACAGCTTTTCGAGGGTCGCCGCCGCGTTGTTCAAGTCATCCAAGGTTTCGAATAATGGAGCAACGCGCATCGGAACTTTTACGCCACAGGTTTTTTGGAGCAATCGTACAGCCAATACATCTGAAGCCAAGCGTGCCATAGAAATGACATATGCCCCCATGTTTGACACGGACTGCTCGGCTATAACGCGACATGTCGCTAAAACTTCATCCACTTCTGGATTAGCGGAAAAGTCATCAGGGATAAGCGGACGCGGGCTTTCCAGCTCCTTAGTGAGAAACGCCAGCTTCTCCTCTTCACTCCATGCCAGATAATCGCCCAAGCCAAGAAATTCCGTGATTGCGGCAATCGCTTCGGCGTGCCGAGTCGACTCCTGGCGCACATCCAAGCGAGAAAGGCTCATCCCAAAGCAGCTGACCCGACGAATCAAGTCTAACAAGCGCCCCTGTGCAATTGCACGCATGCCGCAATCGCACAATGAATGGTGAATATCCATTAACGGCTTGATAAGCTGCTCTTTCTCTATCAATAACATGCCATTAGGCGGCGGGTTACTATGATTAAGCTTCTCTTCCAACCAAGCCATGGTTGCCAGCAGGTGCTCTTTGAGCTCCTCAAGCACTACTCGATATGGTTCATGTACCTCGCCAGCTATTTTGCGAAAATCATCAGAGCAATCATTCATAGACAACTCAAGGCGGAGTTGCTCGACTTCATCTGCATATAGCCGCGTGGCCTCCCAGCGGGACAATAAACAAACTTCTCGCGTGACCTTGTGCGTTACATTCGGATTCCCATCGCGGTCGCCCCCCATCCACGAAGCGATAGTGATGGGACAAACCGTAGGAGGAAGGGTTTTGCCACACAGGCTTCCAAGAATGTCGTCCACCTCACGTAAATAGTCGGGAACAGCCTTCCATAAACTCTGTTCAATAGTAGTAAAGCCCCACCGGGCTTCGTCGACCGGAGTTGGTCGGCGCTGGCGAATCTCATCTGTATGCCAACAACTAACAATTAGCCGCTTTAAACGCGCTCTAAATTTCTCGGCCTCACGAGGCGTCAGATCACCATGATCCAATTCAGATAAACAAAATGCAATTTCATCATATTTGCGAATCAACGTGCGGCGCGACACTTCTGTGGGATGGGCAGTTAATACAAATTCGATTTGCATGTTGCTCATTGTTTCGAACAACGTCTCTGGCGAGATGCCTGACTCGATTAGCTGTGGTAACTGATGGTGTAACGAGCCCTTTTGAGCTTCGGCGGTGGCATCGCGTAAATAATCACGTCGGCGACGAATTCGATGATGCTGCTCAGCGATATTGGCCAAATTCAAGAATTGACTAAACGCCCTAGCTACCGGCACTAATGCCTCATCAGAGAGGGTAGAAAGCTTCTGGACCAGCTGCTCAGACTCGACATGCCCACCAGCGCGCGCCGCCTTGGCTAACAAGCGAATTTCTTCAACTTCATCAAAAAGAGCCGTATTGGCTTGTTCCTTAATGGTTTCCCCAAGCAAGGTGCCGAGCATTCGTACATCATCGCGCAAAGGGGCCAAGCTATCTAAAATACGATCATTCATTCTGCACTCCATTATCGTGACAGTCAGTTTGTGTTGCACATATTACATGACTCAAACAACTTTAAACACCGACAAGCAATGAGGATAAGTTTATTTTATATAGGGAATAACTAATAGTTGGGAGGAATGGCGCGCCCGGAGGGATTCGAACCCCCGACCAACTGGTTCGAAGCCAGTTACTCTATCCAGCTGAGCTACGGGCGCCTGGATGCTATCGGTACGCCAAGACGGCGTCGAGAAGTAGGCGTATTCTACTGACCATAAAGAAAAATGTCTATAGCTGATGAAATTCTAAATGTGCTTTTCAGGCCTACTTTATACTTCGAAGGCGGCGATTCAACTTTTCATCCAATTGTTTCTTGTAACGCAAATACTGGCTGGTTGGGAGAGCCCCGGTTCCATCATGGCATTCTATCGCTGAAAGATCCAAGTCAGTAATATAGGCAGGGTAATCTTCATGATGACGGCGCCGACCTACAATAAAACGAGCCGCCTCAGAAAACACCTCTTCGCCCAGGTCAAGGTAAGTAAACTCCTCCTGATCACAATAAACATCAAACTGAACCTGAAAAAATGGATCATATTGGCCAACAGCAGCGACCTGATGAAATAAGTTCTCAGCGCCAAGGCTTGGATGCCTATAGCGCAAAATACGTGATTCATTGCCTCGCCCAACTTGAACCTCGTATAGTTCTGGCTCATCCAATAGCGCATCAACTTCAGAAGCCTGCTGTCGAAACATAACCGATTTAAAAAACAACCGGTACTGATTGACGAGACCTTCTTTGGTATGGAAAGGCTGTTGTTCATAGAACAGCCCTCCCAGCTCATCGATAACATAAATTTCAGCAAACTGGCGCTCAATAACCCGTAAAAAGAGCTGCACTTGTCCTTGCTTGTTTTTTTCATAAATCGAGCTCAATATTTTGAGCGAGTGAACATGGGGATCAAAAACCAGCGGCACAAACCGCCTTCTTGGCTGGGACAGCAGGCTTAATACTTCCTGGGCATTGCGACCTGAGATAATGTGACTACCATTTAAATCGACATCAATCATTCGGTATTGTTGATTGATTTCTAGCAAATACATGCTGTTAGTACCACTAAACAATAGATCTAACACCTGATTCAGTAGCTTCTGCACCCGACGAGCTATCGATTCTGCACGGCTGATACCACTGCACACAACATGAACTTGCGGCTTATGTGGCGTTTTACTGCCAATTTTACGCAGAATATACATTAGACTATCGAGGATAGCTTCGGGGCCACGATAGTGTGTGGCAAACACCTCTTTCCAGCTATTGATCAAAATAAGATCGATGCATTCAATCAAGTTCAGGCCACGCGAGCCATATGATAGCGGGTCACTGCGCTCCGACACTAAATGCATGCCACGCTGAGCGAAACTCTCCATTTTATCTTCGCCCAAATTAATAAATAACAACAACTTCTCAGGAACTCCCGAAGCTCGCAAGGCTTCCGGCGACGGTGCAGGAAGCGGGATTTGAACCATATCCTGTAGAGTATGAGCATAGGATCGCAGCTGTTTTTGTAGCGTTCCAAACTGGCTGGGAAGGGAAACTTGAGTTGTTTCCGTTAAAATACCGTTAAAATAGGCCCAGGTAACCGATTTGAACAAACTCCGATCTTTATGAATTCTCGGACCACTGGCTACAGCACTGGCTGGAACATGACCTGCGAATTGTACCCATTGTAATGTTTCGTTAACCATTACTTGATGAAAGGAAAGGATTTCTTCGGAAATATCTGGCGCAATGCCCTGGTTGATCAGCTCAATCTTTCCTGCCTGCTTATGTTCAAAACAAATGAGAAGCTTACGCCCGAGCAAATCGAGATCTTGCTTGTTTATTAAG
>DFOV01000195.1 GCA_002376965.1 Gammaproteobacteria bacterium UBA3532 | reverse complement strand
ACCTGTTGAAGAAGTACCTGTTGAGGTCGAGCCTAGTGAAGCCGTTTCCGACGTACCACCGCAGCCCGAAACCATCGCAGAAGGGGAAACGCAAGCTTCTTCAGGTGGCGTTCAGTTAGCCTATTCGACGTTTGAAGTTGGTGATGATGTAGATGATGAAATTTTAGAAATCTTCCTGGAAGAAGCCGAGGAAGTGTTTGATAACGCCGGTGAGTTGGTGGAATCATGGCGCGACAACAATAAAGATTTATCAGTAGTTAAAGAACTACAGCGTCACCTGCATACTATCAAAGGTAGTTCACGCCTAAGTGGATTAATGCCGGTCGGTGACTTAGCGCATGCGCTTGAAGATATCTATGAGGCTATCGGTCAAGGAAGAACGGATGTAACCGAGCCTCTTATAAATGCCATCCTATACGCTCAGGATGAGCTGGTGCGGATGATTGACCAAATCAAATCTGATAGCCGCTGTGAATATTCTGAGGCATTGGTCTCTATTTTACGCGAAGAGCCGCTATCGCTATTGGATATTTCTAGTGAAGCCGCTACCGAAGAAGCGGGTGTTGGAGATGTTACCATTGAGCCTGTTGTAGAGGATGTGGCTGATGAATCCTCTGAGGTTGTGGAGCAACCAGAGCCGAAGGTTGTTGAGCCCGATTATGAAGTCACTGAGGTTTCAGAGCAGGTTGATATACCTGAAGAGGCACCAGAGCCTGAACTGGCGGTTGAGTTTAAAGTCGAAGCTCTGGCTTTGGATGAAGCAACGGAAGAAATCCTTCAGGTCTATGGAACGGAAGCGCGCGATCTTATTGATACTATCGGTGAAACGATTCAACAGCTATCTGTCGATACCGCTAATTCAGAGACGTTAGGCAATTTAATGCGCCACTTGCATACACTGAAAGGTGGAGCGCGTTTGGCTAATCTTGGTGCCATGGCGGTCATGACCCACGGCTTGGAAAACTTGTTGATTTCTTTTGTCGGTAACAAAAAGCCTGTCAGTGATTCTGTCTTGGAAATTGCCGATGAGGTTAATGAAGAGCTGAGCGAACTGCTTGATTTAGCGGAAGAAAAGCGGGCTCAACGTTGGAATTCTGGGCTTTTGGCCAAGCTCGAAGTAGATAAAAGTGCTGCTCGTTCAGAAGGCGAGGTGGCTGAGCTTACCGACGATGCACAGATAGAGCGCGTTGTTAAAATGGCATTCGATTTCGATGATGCTGAAGTCGAGGCCGAAAAATCTCGTAAACAAAGCCAAGAGTTTATACGCGTTAAAGCAGATCTACTTGAAAACCTTGTTAACTTGGCTGGTGAGACAAGTATTGGTCGCGCGCGGATGGAGCAGCAGGTCAATCGTATCGGTTTCAGTTTGAACGATATGAGTGCAACCATCGAGAGATTGCGTGAACTCTTGAGACGAATGGAAATTGAGCTTGAGTCTCAGATTATCTCAAGCCATCGTCAGGAAATGGTGGATGATGAATATGAGGACTTCGACCCATTGGAAATGGATCGATACTCGCAATTGCATCAGCTTAGCCGAAGCCTGAGTGAAAGTGCCAACGACTTATTAAGTATTCGTGAGACCTTGAGTAATGCTAATGGAGATTCAGAAACACTGTTACTCCAGCAAGCACGGGTAAATACAGAGTTGCAAGAAGGTTTGATGCGGGCCCGAATGGTGCCATTCTCTAGTATCGTGCCGAGACTACGCCGTATGGTTCGCCAAATTGGTGGTGAACTTAAGAAAGGTGTCGATCTTGCCATCTCGGCAGATGGTGAAATGGACCGAACGGTACTTGAGCGTTTGGTAGCTCCTCTTGAGCACATGATACGAAACGCGATAGATCATGGGTTAGAGGATACACCGGATCGTAAAAAGGTCGGAAAGCCTGCCAAAGGCCATGTTGGTCTGAAATTATTCCGTGAAGGTGGCGACATTGTCGTACTTCTTACCGATGATGGTAAGGGGTTAAACCTTGAAGCCATAAGGAAGAAGGCTATTGAACGCGGCCTAATTAACAAGTCATCCAATCTGACCGAGAAAGAGCTTTATCACATGATATTTGAGTCCGGGTTTAGTACCGCTCAGGCTGTGACTCAAATTTCCGGTCGTGGTGTCGGCATGGATGTCGTTCATAGTGAGATTAAACAGCTGGGTGGCACCATAGATATCGACTCGGAGCAGGGTAAGGGTACTACCTTCACTATTCGACTACCATTTACTGTGTCGGTGAATCACGCCTTATTAATCAAGTCATTAGAAGACGTTTATGCCGTACCACTAACAAACATTGCCGGTATTGTGCGATTGCATCCTGCCGAGCTTGAGGCTTATTATCAAACCAATAATCCAACGCTCAATTATGCGGGCATTGATTATAAGCTGGTTTACCTTGGAAGTATGGTTGGCGATGGGGCAAAAATGGACTTTGATAAGCTGAAAAAGCCAATCCCTGTCTTGCTAATGCATGGAGCTGACCATCCTGTCGCAGTTTATGCTGATGACGTACTAGGCAGCCGCGAAATTACCGTTAAGTCGGTTGGAGCACAGCTAAGTACTGTGACCGGTCTGTCGGGAGCAACCATACTTGGTGACGGTAGCATTGTCCTTATTCTTGATTTGGCCGCGATGTTGAGACGCGCTGATGCAATTGGCGATGACGAATCCGAATCTGAAGAGGTTGTCGCGGTTGAAGAGCACATCCCACTGGTTATGGTCGTGGATGACTCCATTACCGTACGTAAAGTTACGACCAGGCTGCTTGAACGTCATAATTACCGTGTTATTGCGGCTAAAGATGGGGTTGATGCCGTGAATCTTCTTCATGAAAATACACCAGATGTTATGTTACTCGACATCGAAATGCCGCGAATGGATGGCTTTGAGTTGGCCAGTTTTGTACGGCATGATGAGCGCTTAAAAGACACGCCTATCATTATGATTACCTCCAGAACCGGTGAAAAGCATCGAGATCGGGCTACGACGATTGGAGTCAATCACTACATGGGTAAACCGTTCCATGAGGTCGAATTGCTTGAAAGAATTCAAGAATTCACTAATTAGCGCTTCGGCCATTACTCGAGTGTGATGTTTGATGCAGCGTATAAGAATTGGAGTGGTAGGAGGCAGTCAAGCGCATCGCGACGAGCTGAAACAAGCTTTTATTCCTGAAGATGTTAGTGTCGCAATTTCTTTAGATTATGCACAAGTTAGTGCTGCAAGATTAGAAATGTCTACTGTTAATGCATGGCTAGTGGTAATGGCCCCAAACTACCGGCATGAATTGGATGATATATTTGCCAAGGCGAAAACACCAGCACTCTATGTGGAGCAGGAGGATGGAGGCGTTGACTTCATCGCCCTAGCTCGGAAATGGAGTTTGTCTATTCGTGCCAAGCTCGACAAAAAAATTGCCAAGTCGCCTAAGGATGAGCGGGAAAGTGTAGAGGCGGAACCGATCATTGATGGTTTTGCTGGAGCTGGTTTGAAATATTCGGTTGCTAGAGCTAACTGCAAAACAGTTTTGATCTTAGGCTCTTCTTTTGGTGGGCCAGATGCGGTCACAGAGTTTTTAAAAGCATTAGAGCCGAACCGCTATCGAGCGATAATACTAGCCCAGCATATCGATCCGGGAGGGTATAAAGCGTTGTCTGAAAGCTTACGTCGCGAAACCCCTTTCAATATCGTAAGTGGGGCAAAGCTACACCAGTTAAAAGCGAATGACTTATATTTCGTTTCACCCGAGAATCGCTTTCGTCTAGTAGGTCGAAATACTATTGTCGAAGAAGATGAGCCTTGGGATGCACCATATCGCCCTAATATTAACCAGGTTATCGTGGAAGTAAGTAACAGCTATGGAAAATCTGCTATGCTGATTATATTCAGTGGCATGGATACAGATGGAGCAGCAGGTAGCCGCTTTCTAGCGGACAATGGTGGCAATGTTTGGGTACAGAGTAAAGCTACATGCTTATGCTCAAGTATGCCTGAGGCCGCGTTGGCTACAGGACGAGTAACCCATGAAGCTTCTCCTGAAGATCTGGCCAGAGCACTAAATAGCGATCCTCTAATGACGGTAGGGATAAACTAAATGACTGATAATGTAGATATTTCCAGCTTAATAATACCAATTCAGAACAATGCGTTGCTCTTACCTAATGTTGCCATGGCGGAGCTTGTTACGTTAGAAGAGGATATCAGCTATGACAGCGCGAACCGTTGGAACGGCGGGATGTTTAAGTGGCGTGGTGTGGATGTACCGTTGATTATATATGATGCCTTGGTTGATACAGATATCAAAGATATATCGGGTTCTCATGTCGCTATCTTGAATACGCCAAGTGATAATGCTCGTTGCCAATTTGTCGCTATTCTCGTTTGTGGCATTCCCAGGCTAACCAAGTTGAATTCGAAAGATATTTCAATCGCTGATGAGGAAGGAAGCGATTATGATAAATCATTGGTTAGGTATCAGGGCGAGGTTTATCGAATTCCTAATCTCGATAAACTTGAGCAAAAAGCAGTGACCATGCTTGCTTGATTACTAATTTGTATCACCATAGATTGTTTGTATTGCACTGAGTATCGCTAGGCCCGCTGTCTCAGTTCGCAAAATTCGTGGGCCGAACGAAATAGTTTTCGAATAGGGTAGTGAAGATAGTTGTTTTTCTTCTGCGTCGCTAAAACCGCCTTCAGGGCCAATGAATATGCCGATATGCTTCTGGTTACTCAATGATAACTCGGTTAATTTTTCAGAGCCTCTTGGGCTAAGCGCTATATGTGGGAATCCGTCTTTATCGAAGTTTTCCATGTAATCTTCCAGGGAGCAAACGGGATGCATTGTAGGTATAGTACTTCGTCCTGATTGTTCGCATGCGCTGATAATGATGTGTTGCCAGTGCACTTCTTTTTTGGCCCAGCGTTCAGCAGAAAGTCTTACACCACAGCGCTCAGATACCACTGGACAAATTTCAGTAACCCCCAGCTCAATAGCTTTCTGCAAGGTATAGTCCATTTTATCGCCACGAGATACGGCTTGTACTAATCTTATTTGCAGCGGGCTCTCAGAATGATTTTCGGAGACATCGGTTACTTTTACCGAAATGGCACGTTTATCAACCTTTGTTATATGGCCCAAATAATTCTTTCCATCGCCATTAAATAAGCAGATATTTTGCTTGGCTTTTATACGCAATACGTTGACCAAGTGGTGGGTAGCAGCCTTGCCAAGCAAAATATCTCTATGCATTTGAATAGGGTCTGGGTGATAAACTCTGATTACACGCATGGATTTAATTAGCCCTTATGATGAATGATTCTGGCTATGATAATCTTGGTCTGGCTAAAGTCAAAATGCCGAACTATCAATATTCCCACTTTAGTCGCATTTTAAAGGTATATAAGTATATAATTTCGACCACTAAATTTGCAGTGAAAGAGAAGGTTTTGGGTTATGTCAGATATTGATACTACTCTTGCGATCATAAGGCGTGGGGCGGAAGAGATCCTCTTAGAGGATGAGTTGGTTGAAAAGTTAAAAGAAGGACGAGCGCTACGAGTTAAAGCTGGCTTTGATCCTACTGCACCTGATTTGCACCTGGGTCATACCGTACTCATAAATAAGTTAAGACAGTTACAGGAGTTAGGACATGAAATTCTGTTTCTGATAGGCGATTTCACTGGCATGATCGGTGATCCGACCGGAAAAAGCGCAACCAGACCTCCATTGACCAAAGAGCAGGTGGAAATAAATGCCGCCACCTATAAAGAGCAGGTATTTAAGATCTTAGATCCCAATAAGACTAAAGTTGTTTTCAACTCTGAGTGGATGTCCAAGCTAGATGCCAGTGATATGATTCAATTGGCTGGTAGCTATAATGTAGCCAGAATGTTAGAACGAGATGATTTTAAGAAGCGTTACCGCTCTGGTGAAAGTATCGCTATCCATGAATTTCTGTACCCATTGATTCAAGGGTATGATTCCGTCGCGCTGAAGTCCGATATTGAACTGGGCGGTACCGATCAGAAGTTTAATTTGCTTGTAGGGCGGGAATTGCAAAAACAGAGAGGCATCAGACCTCAAACTCTGGTTATGATGCCCATTCTTGAAGGGACTGACGGCATCAATAAAATGTCAAAATCTCTGAATAACTACATAGGCATCAATGATAAGCCAGGTGAAATGTA
>DFOV01000221.1 GCA_002376965.1 Gammaproteobacteria bacterium UBA3532 | reverse complement strand
GATAAGCAGGTTGATCCGCATACCCTGATCAAACAAGCCGACACGGCTATGTATCGAGCGAAAGAGCGGGGCAAAAACACCTATAGCTTTTTCTCGGAAGACATGCAGCATGCGGTGGAAAAAAGCATGCGCTTACAGGGCGAAATTAAGCAGGCGATTGAGGATAACTCTTTCACGCTATACTGCCAGCCTCAATACGATTGCTATGGTGCTGTAGTCGGCGGCGAAATTCTTATTCGCTGGTTTAAGCCCGATGGCGCTTTTGTTTCTCCGGCTGACTTTATTCCTGTTGCCGAGAAAAGCGGTCTTATTGTTCCATTGGGCGAGCTGATCCTGCGCGAAAGCATTAATGCGCTGGCTAAGTGGTATCGGCGCGGTTTGCCAGATACCTTCCGGCATCTGGCTATTAATATCAGCCCGCGGCAGTTCAATGATGATAACTTTATCCCATCGTTGTGCCATGCCATTGCATCTTCTGAGGTGCCGTCAAACTTTATCGAGCTTGAAATTACTGAGTCGCTATTGTTGGATAACCTCGAAGAAGCCATTGGCAAAATGAAAACTTTGCGTAAGTTAGGTTTAAGCTTTGCGATTGATGACTTTGGTACCGGTTATTCTTCGTTGTCGTACCTTAAACAGCTGCCTATTTCCAAACTCAAGATTGATCAATCGTTTGTGCGTGATGTGCCTGATGACATCAACGACAATGCCATTGTCACCACGATCATTTCAATGGCTCATAATTTGGGCATGGATATTATTGCTGAAGGGGTAGAGACGGAAGAGCAGGTGGCATTTTTGGAAGACAACCGCTGCAAGGAGTACCAAGGCTACTATTTTAGTCGGCCACTACCACTGGAGCAGTTTGAGGCGATTTTGTTTAACGACGTGGCGGGTACACAGGAAAATCAAGCCTAGTCATTGGCCATGATTCGGCAATAAGTGCCTCCCAATCTGTTGTTACCTGTTGGCCTGTGGGCATTACCTCATAATGGCGATAATCACCCTCCAGTTCGAATCCGATGCGAAACGCGTGTAAGTATGCGCGATCGGCCTCTGGGTTGTGGCTGTATAGGGGATCACCATAGATGGGGCTGCCAACGCTTTTGAGCGCGACGCGTATTTGGTGGGTTTTACCGGTGTAAGGCTTGACCAAAAATAAGCGCTGGCCACCGGGTAAAGCTTTGCTGTAAAAGTAACTGGCGGCAGGATTGATTTTACTTCGGTTAAGTTTCCATTGACCGCGTCGCGCTTTTTCCATATCGCCAATTACCCATCCTTGCTTTTTCTTGGGTTTGACTGCGCTGAGTGCCAGGTATTGTTTTTCAATACGGTGATGACGAAATTGTTGATTGAGCAACTCTGCACTTGCGCTGCTCTTTGCTACCAGCAGCAAACCCGAGGTAATTTTATCCAGTCGGTGAACAGGGTAGATATGTTTAGCATCGGTTTGTTGCTTGAGCAGCTCAAAGACGCCGGGCGTATCGTCATCGCAATGGCAACTCATGCCAGCAGGCTTGTTGATCAGCCAGTAGTCTGAAGTCTCATCAATAATCGAAAACATCGGGCGCCGCTATCACTTGGGATTAGTGGCGGATCCTAACCTGTTTTCAGATAAAAGTCAGGCGACTATGCCGTTAAGTCATCCGACTACACAGTTTTCGCAGGGCGTTCCAGATACATCATGGCGCAAATGAGCTTGGCGTAGTTGCTGAAACTTGTCACTATGCCAGGCCTGCATAAATGGCGTTTGGGTTAAGTCGGCCATTGTGTAGTCTTTATTGTGGTCGAAACAGCAAGCGGATAAGCCGCCATCCCAGGAAATATGGCCTTCAGTAAATACCGCCCAGCACGGTAATGGATCGCGAAGATTATCTGCTCGGCCGCGGTTACCGGCAGTGGCATTCCAGCCGTTTTTGCGGTTGGAGTCACTTACCAGGGCCGCTTGTGTATATAGGGGGAGGGCATATACTTCGTCCATTGCCTTTTCTACCCAGGATATCTCTTCCAGAATACGCTTGCCTTGTTCACCGTCATAGCGGATATAGGATGCATATAAGCCACAATGTTGGCCGGTCTCGGCTTTGACTTTATCGCGAACGAGACGAGCGTCGACGACATTATTACGTGTTTTTAGCCAGAGCTTAGGTTTGACCCGTGCTACCTGTTTAAACTGTTCAAGATCGGCATAGTTAAACGAGAATTTCAGGCTGTCCAGTCCGGCACGGATGCAGCTTTCGACGCGCTCCGGTGTTGCCAGCGAACCATTTGTGGTGAGAAATACATAGGGAATGCCTACTTCATGTTTGGCGTAGTGAATGGCTTCTTCTAACCAATCGCATAAAAAGCTTTCGCCTAGATAGAACAGGCCAAGCTCTTCTATGCCTGCTTCGCGCATTTCTTTGACGATGCGTTTATAAAAGTCTTTGTTCATATCTTCTGTTTTGCGTAAGCGTTGGGAGCGAGCGCAGAATGAACAGTTGAAGTTGCAGCGTCCTGTTAGCTCTATTTTGACCGATTTAGGGCAAGGTGGCGTCGGTGAACGATAGTTCTCGGGAATAAAAGTAATATTATCGATGCGTTGTGTAATGCTCATGAGTGCTCCGGTAGGCATGCGCGTGCGCGATGTTCCATAGAACACTGTAGTTTTTTCAATTGTCCAAGTAATTGATGTAGGTCAAACGCCTGTTGTTATCGTTGGCTAGCTATTATTCTCGTTAAGCTATTGGTGGGCTAACAGGCTTTAAGAGCGCTCATTCATATTGCCGAGGAACCATAGTCGATAGTGGCGGCGTCGCTCATCGGCATCGCTGTCGCGGGTGAACCAGAACCACAGTCTTACAAAGGGATGAATGGGGCCAATAAGAACAACAATGAGCATAATAAAGTTAGCAGGTATTCTCCAGCCCATATACGACATACCCATAGATAGCAGAGTTAATCCGCCAAAAATGACGATCCAGCGAACCCAAAACAACAAGAAACCTTTTAGCACTGACTCATATCCTCGTTGAACTCTCTAAAGCTACACTATACGCTGATCTGTGTGAGATGAATACACGTAATGGTTTGCAATGAGAAAGGCTTGCTAGTTAGCACTATGCCACTGGGTGTTTCTTGCGCAAAACGCCGTGAAATCATCCTTGATGGCTTAACCGCCGCATCCATGCGGCAGATATTTGCTCCATAAACACCCAGTGACATAGCCCTAACTAGCTTATTTTTTCCAAGGGTATAAATGAAAACATTATCAAAGAGAATTATAGGAGTAAGTCTAATTATGGCCGTGCTTGCAGCAACCCAAAATGTATTCGCTCAACTGGAACCTTGTCCATCTAAACCCAACTGTGTCAGCTCCGAACCTGGTACAGATTCAAAGCAGTTGGTTAAACCCTTACCCTATGTTTCCATCCCTGAGCTTGTATTGGCCGTTAAAAAGCAGATACCTCGGGCTTCGGTGGTTAAGCGCAGTGAGTCCTACCTGCATGTAGAAGTTCGTTCGCGGTTGTTCGGTTTTGTTGACGATCTGGAGTTGCGCCTTGATGAATACGCCCAGAAAATGCAGGTTCGCTCTGCATCTCGTGTAGGCTATTATGACTTCGGTGTAAATCGAAAGCGGGTCGAATTATTACGTGACTATCTTCTTTCTGGAAAAACAGACTAATTGAGGTCGCAAGAGCCATTATGAGAGTACTGATTATCGCCGCACATGGAAGTCGGCGTAAAGAGTCGAACAAGGAAGTCGTAGAAATGAGCAAAGCGGTATCCAAGCAGTGTGCTGGCTATGAAAAAGTGCATACGGCATTCCTCGAACTGGCGTTGCCCTCTATAGAGCAGTGCATTGACCAGGCTGTTGGCGAAGGGGCGAAGCACATCACTGTTTTCCCTTACTTTCTGGCAGCGGGCAGGCATGTTGCTGAAGACATTCCAGACATTGTGGTGGAAAAAAAGGAGCAATATCCAAACATTTCTATTGAGCTTGCTTCCTATCTCGGTGAGGCTCCGCGACTGCCAGGCCTAATAGCCGATCTGCTCTCGTCTGAGCAATAATAGCATTTTTAGATAACCCTTCTGCTACTACCGATAGAGGAAGGTTTCGGCTATAGTGAGGCCTGTTCTGAAACGAATAGCGGAGTGCTTCACTATGTCGGTGATCCTTACACCCGATTGGGTCAAACATGCCATCTTTTATCAAATTTTCCCTGATCGCTTTGCCAAGAGCGATAAGCAGCAACTCCCGGTCGAGTCTTGGGAATCTCCAGCTACGCCTTCTGGCTATAAAGGTGGTGATCTATGGGGTGTGATAGAGCAGCTAGATCATATTCAGGCTTTGGGTGCCAATGCTCTCTATCTGTGCCCAATATTTATGTCGACGACGAACCACCGTTACAACACCCATGACTACATGCGAGTTGATCCCATGCTCGGGGGCAATGAAGCGGCTGAGCAGCTTATAGAAGATGCGCACCGGCGTAATATGCGGGTCGTTTTTGACGGTGTATTTAACCACGTTGCGCCAACCTTCTTACCATTTGCTGACATCATGGAAAACCAGCAAGACTCGCCTTATCGCGATTGGTTCATTGTCGAAAAATATCCGGTGAATGCCTATGACCATTCAAAACCGGCGACCTATTGGGCCTGGTGGAACCTGCACCATATGCCCAAACTTAATCACGCCAACCCCCAGGTGCAGGAGTATATCTATTCTGTCGCCGAATATTGGTTAAAAAAAGGCATTGACGGTTGGCGATTGGATGTACCTTCTGAGATAAAGGTGAAAGGTTTTTGGGAGGGCTTTCGGCAGCGAGTCAAGCAAGTCAATCCTGAGGCATATATTGTCGGCGAAATCTGGTCAGAAGCTAAACACTGGCTTAAAGGCGATCAGTTTGATGCGGTGATGAACTACCAATGGACCGATGCCACCTTAAATTATGTTGCGGGCGATCGCTTTGATACGTCGCTGGTTGAAAATCGACCCTTTGATGTCGCTCCGACCAGTGGAGCAGATTATGCCAAACGCCTTGAAGAAATATTGGACTGGTATCATTGGGAGGTGACGACCTGCCAGATGAACTTGCTTGATAGTCACGATATGCCGCGTCTAATCACCCTGGCACGAAATGATCGAACTGCGGTGAAACTTGGCGCATTGTTGCTGTTGACCTACCCAGGAGCGCCATCCATCTATTATGGCGACGAGATCGGAATGACCGGTGGAGCACCTGAAGAGAAGTGTCGTGAACCAATGCCATGGCAGCAAGAGGTCTGGGATACTGAGCTAATGGAATACTATCAATCGCTAACAAAACTTAGACACCAGCATCCAGCGCTTCGAACCGGCAGTATGACGATGGTTTACTCTGACGACCACGTGTTGGCATATAGACGAACACTGGCGCAAGATGATTTGTTGGTACTTACTAATAATGCTGACTCACCCAAGTCGATTTCACAAGAAAATTTACCCGACGCGGAGCTATCCGTTTTATGGGGCGAGATAGACTTAGTGGAAAACGAATGGCGCTTGCCTGCTCGCTCAGGCGCGGTGTTAAAAGTGAGCAGATAACCAGGCTCTGGTATAAGATACAATGCTTTGGTGTCGTGTTATTCGCTCTTTGACTATACTGTTTAAGGGCTTGTTGCCCATTGATTCCATATTACTTTTTGCTGGAGAAGATAAATGAGTTCTGGATGGATTTTTTTAATTGTTGTCGCTGTATTGGGATTTTACATTGTCAGCATCTACAACAAGCTGGTCACCCTAAAAAACCGCTTTAAAAATGGATTTGCTCAGATTGATGTCCAGCTGACTCGACGCCATGAGTTGATTCCCAACCTGGTCGAAACGGCTAAAGCCTATATGTCCCACGAGCGCGAAACATTAGAAGCTGTTATCAGTGCGCGTAACCAGGCTGCTGCGGCAACCAAAAATGCGTCCAGCCATCCCGATGATGCTGGGGCCATTGTTGCTTTATCCGCGGCTGAGCAAATGTTGACTGGCGCACTAGGCAAAATGTTCGCCCTGGCTGAGGCATACCCAGACCTTAAAGCTAACGAAACCATGAATAATTTGATGGAAGAGCTAACCAGCACCGAGAACAAGGTGTCTTTTGCTCGTCAGGGGTATAACGATGCGGTGATGAATTACAATACCTACCGCGAGCAGTTCCCAAACAATATGGTCGCTGGCCGGGCTGGTTTTAAAGAGGCGCAGCAGCTGGAAATTGAAACACCTGAGTATCGCAAAGCGGTCAAAGTCAGCTTCTAGAGCCTTGATTCCTATAACGGAGCTGTCCAATGGATTTCTTCAGCCATCAGGATAAAGCCAGAAAGAAAACCAAAGTGTTGGTGGTCTATTTTGGCATCGCGGTGACATTGTTGCTGGTTGGTATAAACCTGTTAGTGATGTTGACGCTGGGGTATATTACCAACTCTCATCAACAACAAGTGAACCACTCTGGTTCATTAAGCTTTGGTCAGTTGCTGGAAAACTACCTATCTCACCCTGCTTGGATATACGTATCGCTTGGTGCTTTGGGTGTTATGGCGCTTGGCTCGGTGATTAAATGGGTTGAGGTTGGAAAAGGCGGTAAAAAGATCGCGCAAATGGTAGGCGCTATCCCTCTCGATCCTAATTCAACCGATCACAAACACAAGCAATTACGTAATGTGGTGGAGGAAATGGCTATTGCGGCGGGGCTACCGGTTCCTGCAACCTATATCATGCCTGAGGCGTCTATCAATGCTTTTGTTGCAGGAACCACCTTGGAAAATACCGTGTTAGTGGTGACCGAGGGGCTGCTCGAAACGTTGAATAGACAAGAGCTTCAGGGGGTGATTGGTCATGAATTTAGCCACATATTGAATGGCGATTGTCGGATTAATCTGCGTCTGATGGGATTACTCGCCGGTATCTTATTGATTAGCCAGATTGGTCGGATCATGATGTACTCTGGTGGCGGTCGTCATCGATCCTACGGCAGTCGCTCGTATAGTAGCCGATCGTCGAATAGTAAGGGCGGCAACCAACTAGCATTGCTGGGAATTGGGCTGCTGGTATTAGGCTATGCCGGTGTGTTGGCTGGGCAGTTGATTAAGGCTGCAATTTCTCGTCAGCGCGAGTTTTTGGCCGATGCTTCTGCCGTTCAGTTCACTCGCGATAAGAACGGTATCAAAGGTGCGTTGCTTAAGATACTCCGCCACTCAACAGGCTCAAGAGTCAAGCATCCTTCTGCTGAAGAAGTCAGTCACATGTATTTTGCCGATGGCGTCGGCTCTTTTTTCAATAAAGCCTTTTCAACCCACCCACCATTAGAAGCTCGGATAAAGGCGATCGATCCGATGGTTCAAGGCATTTCACCATCGGCCAAGAAAGCCCGTCGTGCTCAAGCTCATGCAGCGAGCGGTATGGAAATGCCTGTTAGTGGTTTCCAAGCAGGCGCAGCAGAGAGTGGGGGCGAAGAGGCGTTAAATATTAGTCCAGAGCAGGTCGGCACTGTTTCACCAGAAGCGGTCGAGCACGCCCAAACGCTGCATGAACAACTTCCAGCAGTGCTACTGGGAGCTGCGCGCAGTAGCGAAACCGTGATGACTTTGCTGTACACCTTATTTTGTGCCATGAATCGGGCAGAGCTTTCCGGGAAAGTGAAGTCGCTGGTTGAAGCAGCTGGCGCTGATACGGAGAAAATGGCTCTTTGGTTGGCTGAGACGCAATTGCTTGAGTCTGAACACTACTACGCTTTGATGGAGATAGCTGAACCGTCGCTCACGGATCTTGATAATGATGCTCTGAAACTAACACTAAAAACTTGCCAAAAGCTCGCCAATATCGACGGAAAAGTTGATCTGTTGGAATACGCTTTTATTGTGATCATCGCAAAATACCTCGACAATAAAAAATCCAAGTCTACCTTAAATCGATTTAGCGACGTTTTGCCTGAGCTGGCAAATACTTTGTCGTTCTGCGTTCATTTTGGTGGTAGCGATGATGAAGCCAAAAAAATGTATCAAATGAACATGTGCTCTTTCGGTCAGAAAGAGCCTGTGTTGGAAGATGTTTCAGAGGCGTCCTTGTCCGGCTTACATCAGTCTCTGCGAAAATTGGCGCAGCTAGCTCCATTATCTAAACGACCAGTATTGCAGGCGTGTATTGATTGCGTGACGGCGGATGGCAAAGTGACGCATGATGAGTTTCTATTTATTCGCGTCGTTTCTGCCTCTTTGGGCTGCCCTATGCCAGCTTTGCCCGTTTGAATGCGCTGTTTGGAATGTGATAAAAACGTGATATTTGGGTGATATCCATGTGATCTTGAATGCATAAGCTGACATAAGGTCTTAAACAAGACCTTTGCGCTCATTTAATCCGGCGCTATAAGTCATCATTATTTTGTAACTGGAGTGAGCTTATGAAGTCCATTATTTTCGTTGCAGTAGCAATCCTGCTGTCTGCCATGTCTTACATGTCGCTGTCCAATCCCGTCGTACAAAAGGAGCAGCAAGAAGGGCTAGAGGTGGCGACCTTTGGTGGTGGGTGTTTTTGGTGTATGGAGCCGCCGTTTGAGAAAGAGGCTGGCGTGCACGCTGTTATTTCCGGTTATTCAGGAGGGCATGTCGAGAACCCAAGTTATAAGCAGGTGACCACAGGAAAAACGGGCCATGCAGAGGTTGTACAAGTTCACTATGATCCCAATATTATTTCCTATGCGCGCTTGTTGGATATTTTTTGGCGGCAAATTGAACCAACAGATGCTGGCGGGTCTTTCGTTGATCGAGGCAACCAATATCGCTCTGTCATTTACTATCACGATAAGCGTCAAAAGGCATTGGCTATGCAATCAAAGCAAGCTCTTGAAGCATCAGGGCATTTTGAACAACCGATCGTAACCGAAATTGCGCCGTTTGGGCTGTTTTACCGAGCGGAAGACTATCATCAGGATTATTATAAAACCAATCCTCTGCGGTATAAATACTATCGATATCGTTCTGGCCGCGATCAGTATATTGAGCGGGTCTGGGGCAGCTATCCTGAACAGATGCCATCACAAGAGACAGTTAAAGAGGATTTTAGTATGAGTAGCTTAGAAAACTATGTTAAACCCAGTGAGCAGCAACTGAAGCAAACACTTGATTCGATGGAATATAAAGTGACTCAGCGCGATGGCACTGAGCCACCGTTTAAAAATGCCTATTGGGACAACAAAACGCCGGGCATTTATGTGGACGTTGTTTCTGGCGAGCCGTTGTTTTCTTCAACGGATAAGTTTGACTCGGGAACAGGGTGGCCGAGCTTTACCCAGCCTATACAAGGCGTGGAAATTGTTGAAAAGACCGACCGGAAGCTGTTTATGACGCGTACAGAAGTACGCAGTAAATTTGCTGACTCGCATCTTGGCCATGTTTTTCCCGATGGGCCAGAGCCAACAGGGTTGCGCTATTGCATCAACTCGGCGGCATTGCGTTTTATTCCGTTGGATGAGATGGACGAAAAGGGCTATGCCGACTTTGTTCCTTATGTAAAAAAATAAAGGTAATTTGAAAGCGTTATGACTGATAAGGTGAGTATTCTTATTGTTGATGATCATCCCATTTTTTCTCATGGGTTGGCGATGGCCTTATCCAATCTGGAATTGCACAGCGAGGTGGATGTTGCTCACCATCCGACCGAAGCTTTTGATAAGCTGCAGCAAAAGAACTACGACTTGGTCATATTGGATATTCACCTTCCAGGAACCGATGGGCTTTCATTACTTGGCCAATTTAAAGCCAAATATTTTGGTTTGCCAGTTGTCATGATATCTGCCGATACCCGTTATGAACTGGTCGAAAAAGCCAAAGACTCAGGTGCCTTTGGCTTTATTCCCAAAACCTTTGACAATGCGCGATTAATTGGCGCTGTGCGTCAGATTATCGAAGGCAAACCATTTTACCCATCGGAGCTGGCACTGAGCAGCCTGTCTCAATCGCAACTGGAGCAACCTGAGTCGAAACCTGAAGCAGGGTTAACCGGAAGAGAAGTTGAGGTTTTGCGGCTTTTGGCCGAGGGAATGAGTAATCGAGACATTGAGGAAAGGCTATTTATTTCCAAGTCGACTCTGAAATCGCACCTAGAATCCGTGTTTCGCAAGTTACAAGTCAATAACCGAACGGCCTGTGTCGTTAAAGCCGCAAAACAAAATCTGATCTAAATTCAGTTAAGCGCAGCTCTAATCAAATTCAAGGCGGAATAGAGCCCCTCCAAGTGGGCTTGTATCGAGGCTTAGCCTGCCTTGATATTGCTCAACCATTTCTGCCACCATCGCCAGTCCAATACCTTGGCCTTGTTCATAGCTATCCAAGCGCTGCCCGCGGTTAAGAATATGCTGACTGGCCGATTCAGGTATGCCTGGGCCGTCATCGCCTATTTGAATGGTTAAGCGTTTTTCAGACTGTACGGCCTCAATACAAACCTTAGAAGCGCAAGCTTTGCAGGCATTGTCAATAAGGTTACCCAGCACCTCCATAATGTCCGCTTCTTCGCCATTAAATACACAACCCGGCGCTACCTTTAGTTTGATATCTATATTTTTGTCGCGATAAATCTTTTCCATGGCATCGCGAAGTGATTGGATGAGTGGCTCAATCGGCAAATTCTTGCGAAACGGACTGGGCCCGCCAGAAACCGCTCGCTGGAGCTGGTGAGTAATCACCTGGTTCATTCTAAATAACTGGTCTTGTATCGGTTTGGGGGCATGGTTTAACTCTGCTGTTAGCACCGCTAGTGGGGTTTTTAAGGTGTGAGCCAGGTCATCGAGTCGCTGTCGGTGGCGTTGTTTTTGTGCTGCCTGACTTTCGATAAAAGCGTTTAAGTGCGAGGTTAGGCGCTGAAATTCTTTTGGGTATTGTCCTGATACTTTATCTTGCTGTCCTTGCTCGACCAGGTCAAGTTGAGTCGATAGCTGGGACAGCGGAAGAAAGCCCCACCAAAGACCTGCCCAAATAACCCCAAGCAACAAAATTCCCAGCATCATTAGCCATGGCCATAGCTGGTTGCGGTAGGAAGAGAGTTGTTGCCAATAGCTATGATCGCTTTCCAAAATATGGATGGTAACGGCAATGTTGGCGTGTGTTCCTACAAAGGTTGTACCAAATGAGTAAACAAACCACTGCTGCTGCTTCGTTGCTAGCTCGACGAATCGCGACTTACCCTCTTGGAGAGAGGGAAGCTTGGGTAGATTGTCGCCGAGAGCCGACTTGCTATGCCATAAATTTCCTGCTTGGCCCACTGCCGCAACGAGACCGGAGCCTGGCTGATTAAAGCGCGGAGAAGCCAGTTCCTCTGGCAGCCACAACTTTGACGATAACGGTTCAGCAACGGCCAGCAGATTATACACATGAAGTTCTGCTTGCTCGCGAATATCTGCCTTGAGTCCCGCGATATAGGCTCTTTCTATAATTACGCCGGTGATCACAATGAACAATAATATGACCAGGCTGGCGATAAGAACGATTCGGCTTTTAAGAGACGACACGCTGTTTTTGGCTATCCCTGTGACGATTCATTGATACGATAGCCCTGGCCTCGTATGGTTTCGATTAGCTGATACTGATTTTCAGGATCCAGCTTCTTACGCAGGCGCCGAATGAACACTTCGATAACATTGCTATCCCGATCAAAGTCCTGGTCGTATATATGCTCGGTGATCGATGTTTTGGAAAAGACGGTACCCGGATGTAATGCCAGTAATTCAATCAGTTTGTACTCGTAAGCGGTAAGTTTTATTGATGAGCCGTTTAAGGCAACTGACTGCTTGGTGGTGTCAATGGATACTGGGCCAAAATTTAATACGGGTTGGCTCTGACCTGCCGAACGGCGAATTAACGCATTTAGACGTGCGCCAAGCTCTTCGGCGTGAAAGGGTTTGGTCAAATAGTCATCGGCCCCGGCATTCAATCCTTCGACTTTTTCCTGCCAGCGATCCCGCGCTGTTAAAATAAGTATCGGGTATGATTTTTGATGTTGGCGC
>DFOV01000222.1:4143-4517 GCA_002376965.1 Gammaproteobacteria bacterium UBA3532 | reverse complement strand
TTATGCCACAACATCATGAAAAACTGCTCACTCGCTCGCCGATAGACAATTCGATTTATGTCGAGCGCGACTATGCCAATGATCGGCAAATTTCAGACGCGCTTAAGCTGGCTCGCTTGGCTCAGCAGCAATGGAAATTAACGACTATTGCTGAACGCGCGGCCATTTGCCATAGGATGGTTGATGCCTTTGTCGCTAACGGTGAGGAGGTTGCAACCCAGCTGTGCTGGATGATGGGGCGACCGATTCGCTTTGCCCAAGGTGAAGTGAAGGGCGTAGAAGAGCGGGCGCGGGTGATGATTGCTTTAGCCGAGCAGGGCTTAAAGCCTGTCGTTCCCGAGCCAGTTGTTCCAGAAACTAATGGCCCAGAAACT
>DFOV01000222.1:0-3830 GCA_002376965.1 Gammaproteobacteria bacterium UBA3532 | reverse complement strand
AGAAACTAATGGCCCAGAAACTAAAGCTGGAGTTACTCGCTATATTAAACGAGAGCCATTAGGCGTAGTTTTTGTGATAGCGCCGTGGAATTATCCTTATCTCACTGCCATCAATAGCGTGATACCAGCGATTATGGCGGGTAACTCCGTGGTGTTAAAACATTCCGCGCAAACCCCGTTGTGTGCCGAACAGTTTGCCTGCGCATTTGCTAAAGCAGGACTACCTGATGGTGTGTTTCAGTATTTGCATTTGACACATGCCGCCACGGCCAAGATCTTATCTGATGGTGATATCGACCATGCAGTTTTCACTGGTTCGGTTGAAGGCGGTGCAGCAGTGGAGCGCGCATTGGCTGGTCGCTTTAAATGCGTTGGCCTGGAATTAGGGGGCAAAGACCCGGCATACATCCGGCAGGATGCTGATATTGAAAAAGCAGCAGCAAGCTGTGTTGATGGCGCATTTTTTAACTCTGGGCAATCGTGTTGTGGCATCGAACGAATATATGTTCACCAGCAAGTGTTTGATGAGTTTGTTGAGCAGGCTTGCCGTTTGATTAATGACTATCGGTTAGGGCGTTCAGATGATCCAGAAACCACGCTAGGCCCAGTGATCAATGCTAAAGCAGCTGGTCGGGTGCGTCGTCATATCGATGAAGCAATTGCCGCTGGGGCTAAAGCGCATATTGATGCGGGAATTTTCCCCGCTGCTCGTGTTGGCAGTGCCTATGTAGCGCCGCAATTGCTGACGCAGGTCGATCATTCCATGGCGGTGATGAGCGAAGAAAGCTTTGGGCCAGTAGTTGGGGTGATGGCGGTGGCGGATGATCAACAGGCTACCGGACATATGAATGATTCAGCCTTTGGTTTAACGGCCTGTATTTATACCAACGATATCGAACAGGCAGAGAGCATCGCCGAGCAGCTCGACACAGGAACCGTGTTGGTGAATCGATGTGATTACCTTGATCCGGCATTGGCCTGGACTGGAGTGAAGCAGTCTGGACGAGGCTGTAGCTTGTCGGTTTTAGGCTATGAACAACTGACTCGGCCGAAATCATTTTATATCAAGCACAACCTTTAGGCTGTGCAGCGGAGGTTTATATGTCTACCCAAACAGCTTCTACCCAAGACACGTTTTCTCCCCAGGACACGTTGCTGGATCAGTATTGTGCTAACTGGAATTATCCCACGGCTATTATCAGTGGTGTTGGGCGTGTATCGTCGTTGCCTTCTTGTTGTTCAGATCTAGGAATAAGACGACCTCTGTTTGTCTCTGACCGGGCGTTGGCTAAGATGCCGGTGGTGACTGAAAGCATGAATTTGTGTAAAGAGGCTGAACTGCCGTGCGCGTTATTTAGCGATATAAAAAGCAACCCAACGGCGGCAAATGTTGAGGCGGGTGTGGCGGTTATTCGTCAAGGGGAACATGACGGCGTGATTGCCATTGGTGGTGGTTCGGCTCTGGATGCAGCCAAGGCGATATCGTTATTGGCTGGTCAAACGCGCCCATTATGGGATTTTGAAGATGTAGGCGACAACTGGAAACGCGCCAATGAACAAGCCATGCTGCCAGTGATCGCCATTCCAACCACAGCGGGTACGGGGTCGGAAGTGGGGCGGGCTTCGGTTATCACCGATGAAGAAAAGCAGGCGAAACGATTGATTTTTCATCCGGCTATGATGCCTAAAAAGGTCATTCTCGATCCTGCGTTGAGTGTCGGGTTACCTCCGCACCTTACCGCTGCGACGGGCATGGACGCGTTGTCTCACGCGTTAGAAGCTTATTGCTCTCCATCATTTCATCCCATGGCTGAAGCCATCGCTCTCGAAGCTATACGTTTGATTAAGCAGTATTTACCCCGCGCCTATCAAAATGGTGCTGATCGGGAAGCGCGTATGCACATGTTGGTGGCGTCATCGATGGGGGCGACGGCTTTTCAAAAAGGTCTGGGAGCCATGCATGCGCTGGCACATCCGTTAGGTGCACTTTATGACAGCCATCATGGCTTACTTAATGCGATTTTAATGCCTTATGTGGTGCGGGCCAATGCGCAAGTGCTGGAGTTGAAAATCCTGCGACTATCCCACTATTTAGGGCTAGAGGATACTAGCGTTGATGGATTTATTTCCTGGATACTCGCATTGCGAAAACAGCTTGAAATTCCTCATGCATTGGCTGCTATAGGGATCGATGAGGGATGCTTATCAATTATTGGTGAGCTGGCTTATAACGATGCCGCTGCGGCGGGTAATCCAGTTGCTTTAAGCCCTGAGCAATACCGTGAGATCTGTGCCGATGCCATCCGTGGGAAGCTTTGATATGTCGGAATTTAGGCTGGGAGTGTTGGTTTGTGATCACGTTATCGAACCGTTACGCCAGCAATTTGGTGATTATGATGAGATGATGGGGCGGTTGTTGAGCCAGGCTTCGGCTCCTATGACGTTGGTTTATTATTATGTCGTTGATGGTGAGTTTCCTGAGAATATTACTGATTGTGATGGTTATATCACTACTGGTAGCCGCGCTGGGGCGAATGATGATGAGCCGTGGATTCGTCGGTTGGAGCAATTTATTATTGCGCTAAATGAATTCAACAAGGCTGAGACAGAGCAAGCGATCAAGTTTGTAGGGGTATGTTTTGGCCACCAACTGCTAGCCAAAGCGCTGGGAGGTCGCGTTGATCGAGCCGATGTGGGGTGGGGCATTGGTGTTGCCACTACGCCGATCTTGGAAGAGCCAAGTTGGGCAACGGCACAACAGGATGAAATTAATCTCGTCGTCAGTCATCAAGACCAAGTGGTCTCGCTTCCCCCAGATACAGATGTGATTCTAGGGAACATGTTCTGCCCCTATGCCATGATTCAAGTAGGGCAACATTGTTTGGGTTTACAAGGACATCCAGAGTTTAGCCGTGCCTATTCAGAAGCTCTGATGGAAGCCCGACGCGACCGCATTCCATCTGACAGGATTAGCGCTGGGTTGGCTTCGTTAACACTTGTTCCTGATGACCAGTTGATATTGGAATGGATTCTTTCATTTCTAACCAATTGATTTCATTATCGTGACAGGGTATGTTCTAACGATGGAGCATCATTCACCTGACAATAACCATTCGCCCAACGGCCAATCCCCCCCTGACTTAATGGCAGGTAAAAGCCTGATTTGGCTGGCCTTGCCTTTTATTATTCTGTTTGTTCTCGCAATGATTCTCTACTTTGGCTTTGACGGCATTCGTCCTGATTTGACCGAGGCAGATGTACCGCGAGTGTCGGTAGATTCTGAGTTTCGCAACCAGGTAACCATTGAACAGGGTATGCAAGGTCACTATGTTTTTCGTGGCAAAATCGGTAATAAGCCGGTTAAGTTTCTACTAGACACCGGTGCAACGACGGTAGCGATCCCCGCAGCTCTAATGGACTATCTTGGTTTGCAGAAAGGCCAACAACGTTATGTTTCGACAGCCAATGGAACGGCTGTTGCCTATCAAACAATTATTCCAAGTATCAGTGTGGGTGAGATCTATAAAACTCAAATTGAAGGAGCCATTCTTGAAGGCATGGATGGCGATTATATATTGCTGGGTATGTCATTCTTAAAAGATGTTGAAATCCGACAGAAAAATGGTGTTTTAACGCTGGTTGACTGAGCTGACCCCATATCGCCAAGTGGTTGGATATTTCTTTCGCAAAACGCCGTGAAATCATCCTTGATGGCTTAACTGCCGCATCCTTGCGGCAGATATTTGCTGCAGAAACATCCAACCACTTGGCGATCTTGGGTCAATGCGACTAAACTTTGACCACTGCTTTCTGACTGAGTCCAAAGTTCG
>DFOV01000196.1 GCA_002376965.1 Gammaproteobacteria bacterium UBA3532 | reverse complement strand
AGTACAGACAAATCATTATCGTTGTCTAGTTGCACCTTAACCATTTCATCGGAAATGTCGACGTACTTTCTAATAACAGCCATAATTTCTTCTTGCATCTCTGGTAAGAAATCTGGCTGGTTTCTTGCTCCGCGCTCGTGAGCTACGATAATCTGGAGTCGCTCTTTTGCTGTCTTTGCTGATGATTTCTTTGATGTTCGAAAATAATTCAGCAAATTCATGCGGTACTCCCAAATAGGCGTTTAAATATTCCTTTTTTACTTTCTTCCAAAAATCGATGTTCAACTTCATCGCCTAAAAAGCGCGAAACGACATCCATATAGGCTTGTCCCGCATCGCTACTGCCATCCATAATAACCGGGGTACCTTGGTTCGACGCCTGCAGTACCGCAGTTGACTCAGGAATGACGCCAATCAACGGAATGGCCAAAATTTCCTTTACATCTTCTACAGAAAGCATTTCACCCGCATTAACACGCTTGGGAGAGTAGCGGGTAAGCAATAGGTGCTCCTTGATTGGATCGAGGCCTTTCTCTGCTCGAAATGACTTGCTCTGTAAAATACCCAGTATGCGGTCAGAATCGCGTACAGAAGATACTTCAGGGTTGGTGACGACGATGGCTTCATCTGCAAAATAAGCCGCCATCAACGCGCCGCTCTCTATACCAGCTGGCGAGTCACAGATAATATACTCGAAATCTTTCTTAAGCTCGTTGATCACACGCTCGACGCCTTCTTGGTGAAGCGCATCTTTATCACGGGTTTGAGAAGCAGGAAGAATAAACAGGTTCTCTTCACGCTTATCTTTTATAAGAGTTTGCTTTAAATTGGATTCGCCATTGATGACATTAATAAAATCATAGACTACGCGACGTTCGCACCCCATAATCAAATCGAGATTTCTTAATCCAACATCGAAATCGATGACCACTGTTTTGTGACCACGCATCGCGAGTCCAGTGGCAAAAGCTGCACTACTGGTCGTTTTTCCAACACCACCTTTTCCTGAGGTGACAACGATAACTTTAGCCAAGATAATTACCTATTATATGTCTGCGGTTTATGCCAATGGTTTGAGTGATTCGAACGATAGTTTCTCATCCGACATGCCCACCACAACTCGATCCCCAATTAAATCAGGATTAAGACCTTCACTCAACAAATAAATGCCAGCAATTGAAACAAGTTCGGGATCAAATAGGTCACAAGAAACAATTGCAGTTGTATCACCCTTAATCCCGGCTAGTGCACGTCCTCGCAAAGGGCCGTAAACAAAGATATTACCGTTGGCAAGCACTTCCGCGCCATGACTAACAGCTCCGATTACAATCAAGTCTCCAGGGCTGTGAATCTGGGTGCCTGAGCGAATAACCTGACGAATAATTTTTGTTGGTCCACTTGGCGCAGCGGTCGGGGCTGGAGCAGCGTTATTGGTTGGCCGAGGTGGTGCGGTTATTTGGCTTTTAATGTGTGGTAAGGACAGTTCGTCTGCACTGGATTGCAATGACTCATCCAGTCCTTGGCAACCTACTGGTTGTAGGTGGAATGATTTTACCAATTGCAAAGTGCTGGCGAGAGCTGCTGGATCTGGTGTGACATGCGAAAAATCGATAATTACTGGCAACATACCAACTAACTTGGGTGCTTGAGCGATCTTTTCTGTTAAATGGGCGCTAAGGATTTTGGTGTCCAGTGTGTATAATTGCAGGAGTGTCAGATTTAATCGACTGTTTTTAAATTGTAACGGGCTATTTTCCATCGAATGAATAGTCATCTCTTGTTATAAAGGTAAAACGTTATCAAGGTAAAACGTTATAAAGGTAAAACGATTGTAGCAAAAGGATCTCAATACCAACATGTTAAGTTATGTATATCGCAGTAAAAAGCGCCCAGAAACCTATCTCTATCTTGCTAAACGTGATCAGTTCGATAGCGTGCCTGAAGCGTTGCTAAACGTATTTGGGACACCAGAGTTTGTTTTTTTTATTAATTTAAAAGGAAAGAAACAATTAGCCCGTGTGGACAAGGAAACTGTATTAGCTGCACTCGATAGCCAAGGTTATTTCTTTCAACCACCACCCAATAAAACGATAGACCAATTGGTTTTGGCTAGCGATATGACCCTCAGTTCTAAAGAGTCTGACAATGACTAAGTCTACGCCTAATTTTTGGGAAATTAAAAAGCTGGATGAGATGAGCAGGGACGAGTGGGAGAGCCTATGTGACGGCTGTGCAAAGTGTTGTTTACACAAGATTGAATGCGTGGATAGTGGAGACATTTATTTTACGAATGTTGTGTGCCAGTATCTTGATCACGATTCCTGCCGTTGCACCGTCTATAATGAACGCCATACCAAAGTGCCCGACTGCGTCGAATTTGACCAGAGAAAGGCTGTTGATTTTGAATGGTTGCCGGAAACGTGTGCTTATCGTCTACTGGCTAAGGGGCAGTCATTGCCAGACTGGCACCCGCTTATCAGTGGCACTACAACCAGTGTACACGCCAAAGAACGAACTATAAAAGCCTGGATGGTTTCCGAGTTGGATGTTATTGACCTGGAAGACCATATTATTGGTAAACTATAGATAGCGCCAGAGCGCTTTTATCCACTGCGACGAAATTTTCCAAAGCATTTGCGCTATGTGCTTATCCAAGCTGGACAAGCGCGGACTATCACCTAGACTGAGATTAAAACCACACGAATATCAGTCAATTGTGATCCGTTTTATGAATAAATTTTACGTCGCCATTAGCAGGGTAATGGCCATATTATTGTTAACCTGGCAAACAGCAAGTTTAGCCGAAGTTATATCTCCGCCTCCTCAGTCGGATGTTCGAGTCATTATCGATATATCCGGCAGTATGAAAAAAAACGACCCTAAAAACCTGCGTCAACCGGCCCTTCGCCTTTTAACTAACTTATTGCCAGCAGACAGTGAAGCCGGAGTTTGGACATTTGGCCAGTGGGTCAATATGCTTGTAAAACATGGAGATGTTGATCAGAGCTGGCGTGATTTGGCAAATAAGAAAGCTGATGAGATCCATTCTCTTGCGCTCTATACAAACATTGGTTTGGCATTGGAAAAAGCGGCCTATGATTGGAGTGGGCCTGCAAATGGCGAGAAGCGCAGTATTATCTTTCTAACCGATGGCGTTGTTGATATTAGTAAAGATGCTGGAGTCAATGTCAAAGAACGGCGACGTATTTTGCAGGAGCTGCTTCCTAAGCTTTCAGCGGCAGATGTAAAGATTCATACCGTTGCGCTGTCAAATGATGTTGATGAAGAGCTGTTAAAAGCACTTTCACGCCAAACCGGCGCATGGTATCTCAAGGTTTTGTCTGCCGATGAATTAGACAAGGCCTTTCTAAAGCTGTTTGACCAAGTGACCAAGCGGGATGAAGTCCCACTAAAAGATAATACCTTTGAGATAGATAGCTCGATAAATGAATTTACACTACTGGTTTTTCGCACACCAGATAGCGCTCCATCTATTCTTATCAGTCCGCAAAATGTCGAAACCAGCCATCCGGTGTCCAGTAATACTAACATTCGCTGGTTTAATGAGCCTACCTATGACCTTATTACTGTTAAAAAACCACAAAGCGGGACATGGAAAATCAGAGCTGACATAGATCCTGATAATCGTGTCATGATCGTGAGCGATATTTCATTGGTCAATAGCGAGCTACCCAACTTGTTGTTTGCTGGAGAAAAAGCCATAGTGAAAGCCAGTGTAGCAGAGAAAGGTCAGCCGATTACTGCGCGTAATTTTTTAATGAATACGCAATTTAAGGTGACTCAAAAGCTCAGTGATGGTTCAGAAACAAGCGTATTGGCTTTAGATGATGGCGATGGTTCCGATGAACGGTTTGGTGATGGTGTATTTACTGCAGCATTGAAAGCAACTGATTCGGGCGGTCTACTTTCTATAGTGACAGACTTGAAAAGCCCAACATTTGAGCGTCAGAACCAGCAAACGGTTAACGTATTAGCAGCTCCAGTTTCAATTCCTAGTAGCGTAGCGGCAGAATCAGATAAATTACAGATCCCAGTACCGCCTGTTGCAGAAGTTGACCCAGACTCTCTCATACTGGATATGGATTTGCTTGATCCTACGGGAAAGAGCGTCCCATTTACTCAAACTAAGGGCGCCCAAGGTAGCGATATTTTGCTAGTAAATCAGGCTGTATCTGCAACCCAGTTAACTTTAAATTTGAGAGCGAAAGGCAAAACAGTTAGTGGAAGACTGTTTAATTTACCAAGCAAGGCATACACCATAGCGATTTCGCTTCCTGATGGAGTCGAGCCTGATCCGATACCTGTTAAGGAGCCCATACCAGAGCCTGCCGCAGATGAAAAAGAGTCTAGCGAAGCGAAAGATGAAGAAGCGCCACAAGAAAATACAGAAGAAAGCTTTGATTGGAAAAAGTGGCTAATGTGGAGCGGTATTGGATTAGCGGTTAACATTCTACTCGTTGGTATAGTTGTCATTGCCATCAAAAAGATAAAACGAAGTAGCCGCGACGGTATGGAATCGCTGGAAAAAGCGTTGGAGGAATAACGTGCCACCATTAAATATCATTTTAATTAACGTTATTTTGATATTGGCAGGGTTTTGCGGATACCTGGTTATTTCGATCATCAGGAAAAACAACAGCCAATCAGAGACATTGGAGCGCTTTGTCAACAGCCTACAAAGTAACTTCGATACCAGAAAAATACTGGTTAAACGCTTTCTCAGTGACGGCATTGGCCTACAAGACGAGGGCTTGGTAGAGGATCTAGCGACGAGTGAGGGCCGTTTCTTAAAAAAAGTGGTAAAAGCTTTTTATTCACACGACGACGATGAGCTGTTGCAGTTGGAAGATGAGTTATATTTGCTGTTATCTCAATACCATGCCTTAAGTCGAGATATTCCGGAGCCCGGCATTGCTCCGCCACCACAAGGCGATCAGGGTGCTGATAGTGCAGAAGTTGCCAAGCTTCAGCAGCAAGTTCAACACGGTGTAGAGGCTATCAACCTGGTATATAACGAATATTGTACAATGTTTGGTGAGCCGACCAACCAGGATGATCTTCTAACTGTTGATGAAATCCTGGAGCGTATTAATAATATGGGGCGTGATGAATCGCGCCAAATTGAATCATCAGGGGCTGAGCCTGAAGCTGCTCCATCTCAAGACGAACAATTGCTCGCAGCAAGCCTGGAATCAACGGGGGAGCAGGAGCCTGAGCCCCCCAGCGACGACGATGAAGACGATATATTAGGCGCTCTTGCTGAGCTGGAAGGCGGTGAAGCAGCCATAGAAAGCGCCGATTCCAACGACATAGATGATATCGATGACGATCTAATGGGATTACTTGGAGATGACGATTCTGGCACTGCAGACTCCGGTGGAGACATGCTAAGTGACGACATGTTAAGTGATATGCTGGAAGATGATATATCCGATGAATCTCCTATGGATAGTGCTTTAGCTGATATTGACGATATTTTAAGTGACAGCACCAGTGATGGGCCCGATGATGATCCAATGAGTCAACTGCTTGAAGATGATGATGAAGACCCTCAAAAAGCCATTGATGATTTAATGAATGGCGGAGTAGAGTCAGATATGGATTTAGATGACATAGCTTCGCTGTTAGAGGATAGTGAGCTAGATGATAAGTGAGCGCTTTTCACCCCATAAGTGACTAAAATTATTTCGCTTTTCGTTATTTGTTAATTTGAAGAATAATTCTATTGACAAAGTTTTCATATATCTTTAGTATGCCGCTCCAGTTGCTTAGCAACGTGTATTAAGACTGGAGCGGTAGTTCAGTTGGTTAG
>DFOV01000026.1 GCA_002376965.1 Gammaproteobacteria bacterium UBA3532 | reverse complement strand
GCTACCTGCCGCTATATTTGAGCGAATTGTCTGGTTGGATAGGCTGCCGTCCAGCGATGAACCGCTGCTTGTCGTGGCGAACGAAGTCGCAGATGCCATTCCTTGTCAATGGGTGAGAAAGCAACCATCCCACTGGGAAGCGGCTGGCGTAGTAGTGGACGACACTAATACATTACAGATTGAATGGCGGCAGGTTGAGGAGAGCCTGGTAGATCATCGGTGGTTGCCACGAGACGGAACAGCAGAGCTAATGGCCCCGTATCATATTGAGATAGGTGAGCGAGCACTAGGTTGGTTTTCAAGCATGCTGGAGGCTATATCAAAGGGCGCTATCTGGTTGATTGATTATGGTTTTGGTGAAAAAGAGTGGTATTTGCCGGAGCGGCGTTGTGGCACGCTAATGTGTCATTATTTACACCGAGGACACAGTGACCCGCTGTTCTTTCCAGGATTGCAGGATATTACTTACCACATTAATTTTTCAGCCTTCGCTTACCTTGCTAAAAATACTGGTTGGTCGGTAGATGGGTTTGTTTCACAGGCAGATTTTTTGCTGAATAATGGGCTGCTCGAATCCTGTAGTGCTCTGTCAGACGAGGAGCAGTTCGCTGCAGCTAATCAAATAAAACGCCTGACGGCTCCCGGAGAAATGGGCGAAATATTTAAAGTGCTAACATTATCAAATCGCATGGGGGCGTTGCCGTCGTCAAATGAACGCAGCAACCGTTGGCATCAACTTTAGCATTAGATAGGATAAATTCATGACGTGGCTTGAAGCCTTTTTGCTGGCAGTTATTCAGGGTTTAACCGAGTTTTTACCCATTTCCAGCTCTGCTCATCTTATATTGCCCAGTCAATTATTAGGCTGGGAGGATCAAGGGTTAGCTTTTGATGTCGCTGTGCATGTGGGATCGTTAGTTGCGGTGGTTACCTATTTTCACAAAGAGGTATGGCAATTAGCCATGGCCTGGTTTAAACAGTTTGGAGCTAGCGGTCAAAGCCGTGACTCATTATTGGCTTGGGCGGTCATTATTGGTGTCATCCCTGCGGGTGTGATTGGGTACCTGGTGAACGATTATGTTGAGCTTTATTTGCGCTCGATTCTGGTTATCGCAATAACGACCTTATTGTTTGGCGTACTATTGGGTTGGTCGGACAAAATTTCTCACCCTCAACCGATCACCGAATATCAACTAACGTTTAAACATATATTGATTATCGGCTTTGCTCAGGCATTGGCTTTAATCCCCGGAACGTCGCGATCGGGTATTACTATGACAGCTGGACGATTTTTGGGAATGACCCGCCAAGCCTCTGCTCGTTACTCTTTTTTGTTGTCCATCCCGCTTATATTGGCTGCTGGGGCGTTTAAAACACTTGAGCTGGCTGAATCGCCACAGCCAGTTGATTGGTGGGTTATCTTCGTAGGCTTTGCCCTTGCTGCGGTAAGTGCATACGTATGCATTGCTTTTTTCCTAAAACTAATCGATAAAATAGGCATGATGCCTTTTGTCATCTATCGGCTTGGTTTAGGCATGATCCTGTTGGTGATTTACGCCATGCATTAAACCGACTGGAGGTCACTTTGCACCTGTTTTATTTCTTTTTCGGCCTCGTCTAAGATCCATAAAGAGAATTCAGGGGTTAACTTGCCCAGTGGAAGCTTACGATAGGCGGGTAGCTGATCGATGCGCGGGCACTGTTTGAATTTTGGAGTACCGATAAAGCTGTGTAGTCTGGCAATTAATACAATATCGGCATAATCTGCTTTAGAGTCGGGATCTCTCATCCAGTCTTCGCGTGATTTCACAACATTCAGTAGCTCTTCGTCGAACTGCCAGGTTTCTAATAACTGCACACCAGCATCTTTAGTAAATTTATCAATGAATACCGCTAGGTTGTCTCCCTGGCGTAGTGCGGGATACTTGTGGGCCATACTAATAATAGGTAACGCCCCTACGTCTTGAAATAGGCCTGAAATAAGCCCCTTTTCTCCATCATAGTTGGGACAATAGTGGGCAATAACGCCACTAATTGCGGCAAGGCGCGTGCTGTATTCCCAAATTGATTTTAGCTTCTTCTTCAGCAGAATATGCTTTGTCTTGAACAACGACTTAATGACAAGTGATAGAGCCAGTTGCCTTGTCGTGCGTAAGCCCAGGCGAGCGATAGCGTCCTGCAAATTATCGATTTTGTTTTGGCCACGGTAGAGCGGTGAATTAACCACGCGTAAAATGTGAATACAGAGAGCCTGATCGGCGGATAATATGCGGGCGATTTGACGGATGCTGTAGTCGGGGTTGTGCATCGCCTCTCGGACACGAACCGCCATGTCTGGTAACACTGGCAAATGAAACTCTTCTTCCGCCATTTTGGTATAAATTTCGTCGAGTAATTGATCGTCGCTCACCGGCGCTATCCTCATCGTATTAGTTACGTTAAGCGTAGATGACCAATCGTGTAAAAAAAAGATTTTTTAGTCTCACACGCTATGTAGCAGAAAACTGACATGAATGTCGCATATATGCGATATCGATGACAGATTCAGCTCGTTATAGTGTTTAAACAAGCGCGGGATTTGGATATTCAGTAGCGCCGGTACAATCTATCTATGATCATGGAGGATCAAACAATGAGCCTAGGGAAAGGCATGCTAAACGTTAGCGTTTTGTTGTTGCTTTGTTTTACAGTGGAGAGCCAGGCAGAAATTTATCGCTGGGTAGACGAGCAGGGTAGGCAACAGTTTAGCGACACGCCACCACTGGATAGTGATTACGGTAAAGTGGCCGTTACACCGGTTAACGACTATGCGCCGCCAGCGCTGGGTGCTAGAAAGAAGTCTTCAACGAAAAGCGCAAAGTCACGTCGACGCAGCAATAGAAACAACGATAACAAAAGCAACAACGATAAAGTGAGAAGCAAGTGTCTGAGAAAGGCTAAAAGAGTCAATCGAATTGATCAAAAGCTTAGAGCTGGTGTCAGCTATAAGAGGCTGCAAAAGTTGACGGCGCGCCGCCGCCAACTTAAAGATGAAATTTGGTCAAGCTGTCGGCGCATGCAGATCTGGACATCCAAAGAACTACGCCGAAGCCGTTGAAGTTTTCTAGCTACTCAACCTGACCCAATAACAAAAATTCAAGTAATGCTTTTTGAGCATGCAAGCGGTTTTCCGCCTCTTCCCAAACGACGCTTTGGTTGCCATCGATAACTGAACTAGAGACTTCCTCGCCGCGATGAGCTGGCAGGCAATGCATAAACAAGGCATCTTTATTGGCTTGGGACATGACAAGATCATTGACCTGAAAATTACCAAAGGCATTTTCGCGCTCGGCCTGTTCTTGTTCCTGGCCCATACTGGCCCAAACATCGGTAACGATCAGATCGGCTTCTTTGGCTGCATGCATCGGATCGTCACAAACGCTGACATCGGGATTTTCTGCTAACAACGAAGCTTTCGGCTCGAACCCCGCGGGGCAAGCAATGCGTAGATTGAATCCGAATTGTTTAGCGGCATTCATATAGGAATGACACATGTTATTACCATCACCAATCCACGCCACATTTGCACCAGAGATGCTACCACGTTTCTCGACAAAGGTTTGCATATCAGCGAGCAGTTGACAGGGATGGAAGTCGTCAGTTAACGCATTGATAACCGGCACTTGTGAATGAGCGGCAAAAGACTCAACGATGTCATGACCAAAGGTCCGTATCATGACGATGTCAGTCATACGCGAAATAACACGTGCACTATCCTCAATGGGTTCACCGCGCCCTAGTTGAGTATCTCTAGACGACAAAAACATGGCGTGGCCGCCAAATTGTGCCATGCCGGTTTCGAATGATATACGCGTACGTGTTGAGGACTTTTCGAATATCATCGCTAATACACGATTTTTCAAAGGCTCGTATATTTCTCCGGCGTATTGCTTGGCTTTTAGCTGGATCGCTCTGTCGATCAGGTAAGTCAATTCGTCTTTTGAACAATCAAGCAGCGTTAAAAAGTGTCGTGTATTATTAGTCAAAGTATCTTCCTTATTCTGCTAGATAGTCTTCAATTAAGGAGCAAATTTTGTCGATTAAATCATCTAACTGGCTATCGCTCATATTCAACGCAGGGAGAAGACGAACAACGTGTCCCTGAGTTACATTCACCAGAACACCTCGATCAATGCCGCGTTTCATTAAATCTGCGCAATCTTGATCGAGTTCGATCCCAACCATCATTCCAAGACCTCGAATGTCTTTAATTTTTTCATGCGCAAGCAAACGAGCTTTTAAGGATTGAAGCAGCTTGGCACCTTGAATTTCTGCCTGCTTGACCAGGCCATCACGTTCGATAATTTCAAGGACTTTCTTAGCAACGCTGGTAGACAACGGGTTGCCACCATAGGTTGAGCC
>DFOV01000029.1 GCA_002376965.1 Gammaproteobacteria bacterium UBA3532 | reverse complement strand
ATAGCGGGAAGAATAAGAAAAAAAGTAGTGCCATATTCATTGCTGCGAATATCGATGTAGCCTTCACTGCGCTTAATAAAGCCATAAACCATACTCAGGCCTAAACCTGTACCTTCTGCACCTTTGGTAGTAAAAAACGGATCAAATATGCGCGGTAAAATATCAGGCGCTATCCCGCCGCCCTGATCAGATATTGATAGCTGAACATATTTTCCGGGCTCGATCACGCTGCCATCAAGCATCACCCGCCGACTGGTTACCTCAATGTTTTTGGTCAATATACGCACGGCCCCTTGTCCTTCCATGGCATCACTGGCATTAAGCACCAGGTTGACCAACGCATCTTCCAGGTCCCCTTTATTGACCATACACACGGAGGTAGGGCTAGTCAGTTCGAGCCGAATAGAGATGCCTGCTGTAATCGATTTTTGCAACATATCGTACATATGCCGCACAACATCATTGATATCAACAGACTCGTTTTGAGAGGGAGCCTGACGGGAAAATCGTAGTAATTTTTTGGTCAGTGAAGAAGCTCTATCCGTCGCAGCCAACGCATTTTTTAGAGGACGCGCCAAACCGGGTACCGCTTCACCCGATTTTAAACCAATTAATTCCAGGTTGCCCTGAACCACCGCAATCATGTTATTGAAATCATGAGCAATTCCCCCAACCATTTGCCCAACAGCTTGCATTTTTTGGGTTTGATTGAGGTATTTCTCATATTCCAACTTGTCCGTTATATCATTGGCAACTAACACAAAGCCAAACTCACCACCTACATGGTAGCTCGATAAGGCGATATCCAATCCACGTACTTTTTTATTGTTAGGCATTTTCAACTGAAAATGGCCAGCCCCTTTGCGCAAAGCAATATGTGAAGATATATCCTGAACTTCAGCTACATTGCTTGCAACTAAATCCCTAAAAGCTGTACCAATACACTCGTCACCACAGCAAAAATATTTTTGGCACTTGGCATTCATCCAGCTGATGTGGCCTTTGTGATCAAGCAGTGCGATAGCGCCATCAATATGCTGTGCCAGAGATGCAAATCGTATGCGCTCTTTTTCTGAATCGATTTTGTCCGTCTGATCTTCAACGATGCCAAAAACCCGGATCACTTTTCCAGCAGCGTCTGCCAAAACATGCCCCGCAGAATAGACTTTGCGCAACCGTTCATTGGCGTCGCTCAGTCGTGCATGAAAGCGAAACGGCTTGCACTTTTCGATAGCATTAGCTGCAATTTCACGAATTCGCTTCCGATCATCTTTATGATAGAAGCTAAGCGCCTGCTCAATTGTCGGCTTAAAACTTTGAGGTAATAATCCATGTATACGATAGACCTCATCAGACCAGTGCAAGCGATCGGACCCGACATCATAGTGCCAATGACCAACCTTGGATACACTCTCAGCCATCGTAAGCAAGCGCTCTTTGTTGTATAGCTCCTGCTCAGCAAAGCGCTGTAGGGTAATATCGGTCGCGACACCTTCCAGTAAATCAGGCCCGCTATCATAGCGCCTGCGTCGTCCGCGCACGTCCAGCCAGCAGGGGGAGCCGTCGGCTCTGCGTATCTGGAACGCAAAGTGAAAGTCTTGTCCATTTCTCAGTGCCTTGACCATCTCCCGACGGAGTATACGCTGATGGCCAGCAGAGATGCGCTCTGTCCAATCAAAAGCACCTTCCAAAATATCAGTAGCGCTAAAACCCAAGATATCCTGGCTACTATCATTGATAAAACTGATCGGGTGACTACCGCGAAAGGTTCCCCGAAAAACAATGACTGGCATGTGATCAATAATGGAGCGGTACTCTTCAGCATGCAGTACAATCTCACGCTCTTTTTCACGCACCCCGCTTAAATCACGAATGCAAGCTATAGCCATCGGACTGTCGTCATCTGGGATATGACTAATGGTAATTTCCAGGGTGATACACCGACCATCGGAACAGAGTCCCTCAATATTCAACGCTGGATTTATCTTGCGCAGAACTGGCTTTTCGAAATACTCCTTCACATAACGCTGGTGCTGATTTCTGTTTGCAGGAATCAGTATGTCGATGGGTTGCCCGACTAACTGTTCTTTTTGATAGCCAAACAGTGACAAGCACTGGTTATTCGCATGACAAATCAAGCCGTCGCGATTGATCGCCAAAGCACCATCAGGAAAAAACTCAAACAGTTTTTCTATCATCGACAACCTGATTCTCCGTTTTGTCAGCTATCGCCTATGACGAAATTTCGTCCCGCTTCAATGGCCTGATTCAATCGCTCTTCTGCCGCTCGTATCTGCTTTTCAAATCCCCCGCTCATATCATTGGTAACACCGATGCTCACGGTAACTGCAATATCTTCTTGGGGTAATTCAATTACTTCACACTCAACCCTTCCGCGCACACCATGCATGATCTGACACGCCTGATGATTAGAAACCCTGGGCATCAAAATTCCAAACTGCTTGTCTCCGGTACGGTATATATCGAATCTACCCAAAGTTTCCGTCAAAACATGAGAAACCGCTTGCAACACGACATCACCAGCGTCGTTGCCAAATTCTTCATTCACCGTTTTAAAATAATCAATATCGAGAAGCGCCACAGCCAGGCCATGCCCCTCTTGCTGCTCTTGCTGATACAGCTCTTTACCCTGAACAAATAACGCCCGCCGATTAAGAACACCGGTTAATGCATCAAGCGAACTCATCCCTCGAACTTGCTCAAGCAGCTCCATCGACTCAATACACTGCATAACGCGACAGTGAAACTCTTCGTGAACAAAGGGTTTTTTTAAGAAATCGTTAGCGCCATTTTTAATAAACTTGGCCGATAAAGACGCTGATTCCTCTGAAGACAATCCGATAATCACCAGATCTTTTTTCTCATAATCTTGGCGAATGGTTCGCACCAGCTCAAACCCATCCATCACGGGCATGTTGTAGTCGGTCATAATCAAACGTATATCGGGATGCTGCTGCAACTTTTCTAATGCATCCACACCATTTTCGGCTTCAACGACCTGATAAAGGTGTTGTTCCAACAGGCTACGAACATAAGTACGAGCAGTTGATGAATCATCAACCACCATCAACTTTAAATGCTGATTTTTTTCCAACCGGCGCAACAGGCGCACCGCATGATCATAGGAATAACGGCTTTCTTTGACGATGTAGTCAACCAAGCCCATCGCCAACATCTGTTCGCGCCGATCTTCACTGTAAGAACCAGTCAATACAATGCAGGGGATACCACGATCCAGCAGATAGTCAGCGACCTCACCATTGGGCGCATCCGGTAAATTTAAATCTGCCAAAGCAGCAAAAAAGTCACTCTCGTATTCTTCGACCAATGACTGACACTCAGCAAAGGTCTCCACAAAATGCGCTTCCACGTTTAAGGTATTGCGGATCAGGTGATTTAGCACTTTGCGTACCATTGGGCTGTCTTCAACCACCAGGATCCGATGTACTGGATAATCAGAATCAAGCATATTTTCTGCGTCGGGTAATGGTTATAGGGTATGAACTTAGTATGGTCAGTGATTGTAAATTGAGCAAATGCAATTCACCTCTTTGCACTGCAGTAGTGCTTTACGCGACGCGATGGTCGTTTAACCCTGTTTGCGAAGAGATATTTACTCCATTTATCACTGACGGCATCGATTTTTGAAAAAAATCAAAAGACACTAGAAATCGAACATTTTAATGGTGCTGCACACAAAACTGTCACTATCAACCCGTCCTCAACCCTTTGGATGGATAGCATATAACCATATGTTTATATTGAACTTATTGACGACAACAAAAGAAAAACGCAGCATAAGCTGGTGAAAGTATAATTTTGGTGCATCAGCACACTCATTAACTCACCTTATACTCCCCTAAAACTCCCCCAGACTCCCCCTAGGGGAGGGGTGAATTATCAAAAATTATTTGATTGGTCGGTTCTGCAGCAATTTTCTAGGATAGAACCATCGCTGCATGGGAACAGCGTTTATTTCACACTCTCTTTTGCTAGCTAGAAAATTGGCAATATAGCCAAAACTAAGGTAGAAAAAATGCAATTAAAGAAATACGTAAATAAACACCGATTTGCTCCAAAATTACTCGCGCTGGCCATGGCGGCGCTTCCTTTAACCGCTATTGACGCAAAACCGCTGGATGGCCAAAGTCAGGACGTTATGATGCAAGGCTTTCACTGGCACTCGTGGCAAAGTGAATGGTGGGGGATTGTTGGCAACCTGGCCGGTGATGTAGCCGACGCAGGGATTGATATGATTTGGTTGCCACCAGCAACCTTCGCCGGAAGTAATGGCGGAGCGGGCTATCTTCCTCAAGAATATTTCAATTACAACTCCAAATATGGCAGCGAAGCAGAGCTTAGGGGAGCCATCAGCGCGTTAGCCAGCAACAACGTCAAGATCATAGGCGATATCGTTATTAACCACCGTAATGGCTCAACGAACTGGCACGATTTCAAAAACCCGGATTGGGGAACATGGGCGATTACCAGCGGTGATGAGTGCTTTGAGCCTTGGAACTATAGCTGGGACGGCCCCACTCCAACAACAAGCTGTACAGATAACATGGAGCGTGGCAATGCCGACACCGGCGGTAGCTATGCTGCGGCTCGCGATGTCGATCACGAAAATGTCACTGTCCAAAATGATATCATTGACTTCCTGAATGGATTAAAAGGCCTGGGATTCGATGGCTGGCGCTACGACTATGTTAAGGGTTATGCACCTTGGGCTAATCGGCTCTATAACAACGCTTCAGACCCGTACTTCAGCGTAGGTGAACACTGGACTAATATGGGCGATCCAAACGACCACCGCAACGGCCTTCAATGGTGGATCAATGGCACCGACCGCACCAGCGCAGCATTCGATTTCACAACAAAAGGCCTGCTGAATGAGATCCTTGGTTGGTACAAGGAAGAGAATGGTGGCCATACCGAGTTCCCTGGCAGCTGGGACTTTGGTCGACTGAAAGACTTCTCTGGCAAACCGGCCGGCCTGATTGGTATCGAACCACGCTATGCCGTTACCTTTGTTGACAACCATGATACAGGCCCGAGTGAAAGCTGCGACAATGGTCAACGCCATTGGGCGGTTGAGTGCGACAAAGTCATGATGGCATATGCCTACATCCTTACCCACCCAGGTATTCCAACCGTCTACTGGCCACACTATTTTGACTGGGGTATGAAAGATGATATCAAAACCCTGATCAATATCCGTAAATCTAACGGCATCCATTCCGAATCTTCGCCCAATATTCGTGAAGCCAAGCAGGGTTTGTATGCAGCAACTATCGAAGACAAGGTTGCTGTCAAATTAGGACATTTAGAGTGGGATCCCGGCTCTGAGTATACCTTGGCGGCAAGCGGTCAAAATTGGGCCGTTTGGACTAAAAGCGATATTATCATTCCTGAAGGCTGCGCTAACAGCAGCATGAACCTGCGCGGCAGCTTTAATAGCTGGGCCAATTTAGCCATGACCTGTAACAATGATGGCGTATGGGAAGCGCAAGCCAGTTTCCCTGCAGCAGGCAGCTTTAAGTTTGATGTGACAGGAAACTGGGCCACCAACTATGGTGACGATAATGGTGACAACTTTGTCGATGCCGGTGGAGACAACATTCCTGTTGCGAGCGGTGGCAACTATACCGTTAAGTTCAACGACAACACGGGCAGTTACGAAGTCATTGGCGGTGGCGTCATCATTCCACCCGATGATGTCAATGTGACCTTTACTTGTACCAATGGTCATACTTACTGGGGTCAGAGCGTCTATGCCGTCGGTAATATTGACGAACTTGGTAACTGGGACCCAGCCAGTGCTGTGAAGCTAAGCGCAGAAAACTACCCAACCTGGACAGGCGTTATACAAATACCAGCTAATACACCGGTTGAGTGGAAATGTATCAAGCGCGAAGAAAATAATCCTGCACAAGTGCAATGGCAAAATGGTGACAACAACAGCTTCAATTCTGGCAGCGGCACCAACACTAATGGAGGGTTTTAGTTAGCTATCCCACATCACACAACGCTTCGACAAGCTCAGCGAACTAACCACCTCCGTAGCCTGAGCCTGTCGAAGGCCCGCTCATCACTACCACGCTTCGACAAGCTCAGCGAACCAAGGATCTCCGTAGCCTGAGCCTATCGAAGGCCATCGCTCATCACCACCACGCTTCGACAAGCTCAGCGAACCAAGGATCTCCGCAGCCTGAGCCTGTCGAAGGCCATCGCACGCCACCACCACGCTTCGACAAGCTCAGCGAAACAACAATCTCCGCAGCCTGAGCCTGTCGAAGGCCAACGCACGCCACCACCACGCTTCGACAAGCTCAGCGAAACAACAATCTCCGTAGCCTGAGCCTGTCGAAGGCCATCCCGTATCACCACAACGCTTCGACAAGCTCAGCGAACTAACCTCCTCCGTAGCCTGAGCCTGTCGAAGGCCCGCTCACCATCAAGAACTCTCAGACTTATAACTTCTCGACAAATAAGTTAATCGCTCAAAATCCTTTTCCATCAACGCCTCCTTTTTCTTTCTAGACCAACCCTTAATCTGATTCTCACGAGCATAA
>DFOV01000154.1:5749-14956 GCA_002376965.1 Gammaproteobacteria bacterium UBA3532 | reverse complement strand
TATGATCATTGACTAGTGACATCGGGCTAGACTGCCAGCTGTTGGGCGTACCACGCAAAGAAAGCGATTCAAAGCTGGCGGTGTAATCAGGAGTTAATAACAACGCATGCTCTTGGTTATTAGATATGGCCGTTGCGAGCACGGCTATTTGGCCACGATCGTTGATATCAACCGCTTTAACCAAGCGATACTCATCGAGCAACGGGTGATTTTCGTCAATTAACTGATTCAATAGGTAGGTAGAATTATTGACGGATACAAATCCTGCTACGTTTCCCTGCTCTTCACAATCCACCACCTGACAATCAAACCCGACTTGCCCTACAGTGTCATTATGTTGATTGTTGGCAAGCGCAAAGCTGTCTAATACTCCAACATGTTCGCTGGTAAGCTGTTGGTGCAAGCTAAGGTTGACTTCTGAAGTGCCTGATTCAACCTGCCAAGACTTAGCAACGCCCCCTTCAACACCATAACCAACGGTTTGGCCTGATTGATTAATATCCATCGCAAAATTCTGCTCAAAACCCGATGATGAGTCGAGAAGCTCAAACTGGCCCTGGCTCAACCTGAAGGCCTTCTCATTAAGATTTTGTTGCGCCTGCTGATCTAAGTAGGCCCATCCAACCACTTGGGCCAGGTCATTGATTGCCATGCCTTCGGCGTGAATCGCATGTGATTGAGTAAGATTTGTTGCAGCGCCTCCAAACTGAACCACTGCTCCACTCATCCGACTGAGAATGACACCATGACTATTAATATCATTCGACCACAGCACGCCGGTTTCTTGGGGAGAGGCACTCGGAGAGGATAGATAAAAATCGACAGGATGCCCACGCTGCGGGCCTTCACCAACCACTTCCCCCGCATCATTTATCGCCTTAGCTTTCAGGCCAAGATTCGACCAATCGATCAACTGTTGCTGATACCAAGCCATATGTCTGCCGACCACATCACCATGATTATTCATTCCAGCTGGTGCAAAGTCGCCAAGATAGGTTAGGCTATACTGTGGCGCTGCATATGCCGCCTGGCAGAAAAAGTAGCCCATTAGGCCAATACCAATAATACGTTTCATAAGATTTCCCGTTGCTCTGCTGCTGATATTTTTCTATATATTTTGTATGTGCTTATGCTTACCCGCTCAGAATATCAACAGAGGTTGAGCTGCACATCGAACAAAAAGGTTGATTAAAGGGTCTATTTATAGAACCCTGGCAGGTTTATACGAACACATGACAACACCGTTATTTTCATCACAGTTAACCAGCAGGCTGACCTGGATTGCTGCGCCATACGGATACGGAAAGACCACCTTGGCGCGTAGGCTGTTTCAGCAAGAAACTAACAAACAGGCAAGTGATTTACTGTGGATCGACAGCGCCGAAAAGCTTGAACGAGCAAGACTGAAGTTACCCGCTTTAAGCAATGACATACATCTTTGCGTCATTGACGGCATTGAAAAGCTGGATAGAAACGCTGTAGTATCATTTTGCCTGTCGCAGCAAAAAGTCGTGATCACTTCACGCCACCTTCCCTACCCTGAACTCACATCGCAATTACTCGATGTTCGCCTGATCACCGCCGAACAATTAATGTTGTCAGTTGAGCAGCAACAAGCCTGGCTGGCAGATAACCTGCCCCAATTAGCAGATTCACTGATGCAAGAGATGCGTGAATGGCTGTGGTGGCCGAGAACGCTAGGAATGCTAGCCAGCCAGTCATGTGAACAGCTTGCTTGTGGAGCTCCCTTTGTCGGTCTTTTGCGCAGCATGCTATGCAATGAAATTATGGCGCAAGTCGTCGAACCGCTGGGGAACTCCAGTCAAAAACTGCTTTCCCTTATTGGAGTGTTGCAGCCAATGCCAAAGGGCTTACTGCTCAAAATACACCAGGAAACGGAACTGAACACCTTGTTGAACCCGCTCCATCGTCAGCAGCTAATTAAAATAGAGATGCAACATGGCGAAGAGTACCTCTCTTTGCCACCAATACTGGCAGCAGTAAAGGAGCAGCTGGCCCCATCAAAGAGTCAGCTCGCGCGCTTTGCAAATGAGATATTTAACTACTTTATACAGCGCCAGGACTGGAGACGCGCAGGCACATTTCTGGTCAATAGCGGTGACGAGGCAACAGTTGAGTCCTTCTTAAAGCATTACGGCGCAGCACTATACCAGGTCGGAGAGTTTTCTCTGCTCAACGCACTAACCGGCCATCTCACGCCCAGTTCATTGCTTAAACATGTTAATCTAACCTCTCTACAAGCGTTATTATTACTCAACAAAAACCGCCCTCGCGATACCAGTCTATTCATCGAACAATCATTAACAGAAAACAGCCACTGGACAGCAGGCCAACAAGGAAATATCAGGGCAATACTGAGCTTGGCTCAACTTACCATCGGCGATATTCAGCAAGCATCGGCGAGTTGCCAATTTGCATTAAACCATGCAGACCAAGGCTTCCATCAGGCGATTGCCTACTCAACCATGGGACAGATTAACTGGGAGCAGTCGGCACTCGATGAAGCCATTGTTCATTTGAAGAAAGCCATGGGGCTAGGCTTCAAATATCAAAGCCCACAATCGGCATTGTGGACTGCTTTTTGGTTGCAACTGTGTTATTTAGAACAGGGAGAGCTGGATGCGCTGGAAGGTGTCGTACGTCAGGCGGAAAAGATGGCCGGAGAACATGGCCTTAGCCTCAACTCCTCGACAGGTTTTATTCTGAGAGCCCATAGTGAATACCACCTGCTTATGGGTCAATACGAACCCGCGATCAACGCTCTGAAGAAGGCATTGAGGTTAACCAGCGGCGGCCCTCCAGAAGATCAAATCGCCTATTTCAACTTGATCGTGTTAGCTCTCACTTTATCAGACGACCTAAAACAAGCCGGTAATTACGTCGAAAAAATGTTTGAGGCGGAGCAGAGCCATACACACTTAAACACCAAGCTTCAAAATGAATATGCAGCCCTTCACTACTTGCTGCATAAGAAGAACGCGGCCTTTTTCTACCCGCATTTAGCCATTGATGCGAGCTTGCTGTCACCTTACCAATATCAAATGCATCAACGAAATAGCCTGCTTAGGGCCTTTATGGAAGAAGCGAATGAGCCGCTCTTTGCAACAGCTTTGCGCCTATATGAACATGCCTGTGACTACCAACGACCACTGGATAAACTCCATAATGCCACACTCCTATTAATGGTCGCAGACGAAGCACATCAAAAACAAGCGTGGCGTATTTGGGTATCTCAGCTTGCAGAGCACGATGAACGGCTGATTATCGCGTTTCTTAATCGCTATCAAATGGTCGCCAACTGGCCAAAGAAATGTATGGTAGCAAGCGATAAAGCCGACCGGATCCTACTACGCTTTTACCAACTGAATGCATCCAAACAACGTAGCGAAAAAAACCAGGATATACCCGATGCCGTGCGTCAGATCCCCCTAACTCAAAAAGAGTGGGAAGTGCTGAAATTGATTGGCAAAAACTTATCCAACGATGAAATTTGCCAACAGCTGTTTATCGCCAAAAGCACATTAAAAACCCACATTAATCACCTATATCAGAAGCTTCAAGTATCGCGACGACGCCAAGCTCGTGCTAAATTGGAAGTATTATTGAACCAGAACCAGTAACCAGCCCGTAAGGAGAGTCTATGGCGATAAAAGCCATATTGCGCATGGGAGACCCCAAGCTACTACGCATTGCCGAGCCAGTCACCGAGTTTGATACACCAGAGCTGCGGCAACTAATAACGGATCTGTGGGATACGATGAAAGCCGCAAATGGTGCCGGATTAGCCGCTCCTCAGATTGGCGTGGACCTGCGGGTTGTCGTCTTTGGGTGCCAAAACAACCCGCGCTATCAGCATTATGCGGATGCCAATGATGTGCCGGAGCGCGTGCTCATCAATCCAGTGATAACTCCCTTGTCTCAATTAAAAAACGAAGGATGGGAGGGCTGCCTTTCCGTGCCGGGGATGCGTGGTCAGGTTTCACGCTTTCAGCAGATCCGGTATTCAGGCTATGATGATAAAGGCGAATTTTTTTCAGTGGAAGCGCAGCATTTTCATGCACGCGTTGTCCAACACGAATGCGACCACCTGGATGGCATACTTTACCCTATGAAAATAAACGATATGACCCGATTTGGCTTTATCGAAGAGCTAGCATCGCAGATGGGAGACTAGAGCCTGTATCTTTTATTTATCGCATCTGCTCTATAATACGCTTTATGTGGCGGTATCGTATTCAAAAACTTTTCAGACAACAAAACATTTTTAGACAACAAAATAGGATCGGATAGCTATGATTACAGTACTTTTAGCAGCAACTATAGGCTTTATTGTTGGTGTTGGCGTGGGCTACTTAATGGCTCGCAGTTCAAATACATCGGAGCATCAGGAACTGGGTGAACGACTCAACAAATCAGAAGAAAAGCTGGAGCAATACCAGCAAAATGTTGCTGAACACTTTGCTGAAACATCGAACCTTGTCCATAAACTGACCGAAAACTACCGTGACCTCTACGCCCATTTGCGCACCGGAGCCAACGACTTGGTTAGTGATGACGAATTAAGAAAACTTATTAACGATCAAACACCTAATCGAGCCCTAAATAGTGAAGAAGAAGCTTTTGTAACAGAAGCCGGTGACGCTCCAGCAGAATCAGAGAACGATACGACTCTAGAACCAAAGGACGCTGATCCTGCGGTATCAAATAGCGAAACGACCGCAGAGCCAGTGAGCGATGCTTCAAAAACTACTGAAACTTCAGAACCCAAACCTGAGATCAGCGGTGAATCAGAGGATCAAGCCCAGCCTGAAGATCCACACCTTAAAGAAGGATTCGAAGACGAGGTAGACGCAGACAGTGAAGCCAAGAAAGCGACTGCTTAACTGAGCAAGCACTAATAGCGAGCTATCTCAGGCTAATGCATCTTGAGATAGCTCGCCGCCTGAATTAGCTCAAATCCCCCTTGAATCTGTAAGCAGAGCCCCTATTTAGTTGATATGTGACGACCTGGATCAAACTAACCTTTTAGCCATTTTGGTCTATCTTATCGGTCATCAATGAACTAATTCTAAAACGCATGAGTCTCATGCATACGAATGATGTTGATTATGATTAATATTTACAAAGGAGTCGCTGTGAAAAAGCTCTATTCATCATTATTATGCTCTGCCATTCTCTGCATTGGCGTATCAACCGCTTCTATCGCCACCTTACCAAGCGCAGTCGACGGGCAACCTCTTCCCACGTTGGCACCAATCGTTGAAAAAGTCATACCGGGTGTTGTAAACATTACCACATCCGGTAAAGCACCAGTAAATGCCGGACGCATCGACCCATTCCAGTTTTTCTTTGGCATGCCACAACGTCCGATGCGTGAGCGGCCCGTGCAAAGCCTTGGCTCGGGTGTGATTGTTGATAGCAAAAATGGCTATGTAATCACCAATGCCCATGTTGTAGAGTATGCCGATCAAATCAATGTTAAGCTTCGTGATGGCCGCGAAGTCAGTGCCAAGCTGATTGGCTCGGACAAAGAGGTGGATATTGCGGTTATTCAAATTCCGGCTGAAAACCTCGAAGAGCTACCCATTGCCAATGCTGACAACCTGAACGTTGGCGACTTTGTTATCGCGATTGGAAACCCTTTTGGCCTGAGCCAAACGGTCACCACAGGAATTGTCAGTGCTCTGAATCGGAGCGGACTTGGCATTGGCCGCTATGAAGATTACATCCAAACGGATGCATCAATTAACCCTGGTAATTCAGGTGGTGCTTTGGTCAACTTGAAAGGCGAGTTGGTCGGCATCAACACCCTTATTCGCTCGCCCAATGGTGGCAATGTAGGAATTGGCTTTGCCATCCCTGCAGAGCTGGCCCAAAGCCTGATGCGCCAGATTGTCTCCTTTGGCGAAGTTCGTCGCGGTCTGCTGGGCGTTTATGGTCAGGATATCAATCATGACTTGGCACAAGCGCTAGGCCTGCCGGTAACCAAAGGAGCCCTCATCAATGAAGTTATCGAAGATTCAGCCGCCGATAAAGCTGGTGTAGAAGCAGGAGACATTGTTACGGAAGTCAATGGACGAGAAATCAACAGCTACAGTGAGTTGTCAGTGGTTGTCGGAACGATGGGGCCTGGTGAAAAAGTAAAAATCAAATTGCTACGTGACGGCAAAACTAAAAAGCTGAAGGCGACATTGCAGGCACGAGAAGATCAAAAAATGGCTGGAAACGTGATGGATGATCGTTTTGAGGGAGCCCATTTTGCCACCAATGAAGACGATGATCGCAGAGGTGTTATCATCAGTGAAGTAGAGGGCAACAGCCGGGCCTACTATCTTGGTTTAAAGAAAGGCGATCTTATCGTTAGTATGAATAACCGGCGCATAAAAGACCTTAAAGATATGAAAGATATTCTGGCTGATGATCCAAGCCCACTGGCCATAAAAATCAGACGTAAGAATACAGTGTTTTATTTAACCCTTAAATAATCTATAGTAACAACCCAGTGTCAACCACCGCCTATTGGCGGTGGTTTTGTTTGTGCGGCGATAAGAACAATATTGTGAAATCACGAATCCACCACTTTCTGCAGCTAACCTTTCAGGCCGCTTTTGCTGGCGTTCTTATTGCTGGCATTGTGCTTTGGCTAGACGCCCGACGTCAGCCTCAAGTCATCCCCCAACCTCTAGTCACAGCACAAACCGGCCCCTATTCGTACGCCGATGCCGTAGCCAAAGCCACCCCGGCGGTAGTCAGTATATTCACCTACAAAAAAAGCCAACCAAATCTGCGTCACCCCTTCTTTAAGCGCCGTAGCAAAGAGCATACGGAGTCGGGCCTCGGTTCTGGCGTGATCATGGACTCCAATGGTTATATTCTAACCAATTATCATGTAATTGCCGATGCGGATGGAATTGCCATTGCCCTGAGCGATGGGCGTATTACCGAAAATGTCACCTTGGTAGGAGTCGACCCTGATACTGATCTTGCGGTGCTTAAAATCGGCTTGGGCAACCTACCACAAATCACTTTCAGTTCGACAACGCATCTTCGCGTCGGCGACGTCGTTATGGCAATTGGCAACCCCTACGGAGTCGGACAAACTGTGACTCAAGGCATTGTCAGTGCCATTGGTCGCTCAGGCCTGGGAATCACCACCTATGAAGACTATATTCAAACCGATGCCGCCATCAATCAAGGCAATTCTGGTGGTGCGCTGATCAATGCTAAAGGCGAACTGGTTGGCATTAACTCCGCCGTTTTTTCGCGTTTTGGCGGTAACGAAGGCATCGGTTTTGCCATGCCAACAGAAGTAGCCTCCAGCGTTCTCGGCCAAATCCAAAAATATGGCCGCGTTATCCGCGGCTGGTTGGGCATTGAAGGCACCAACTTCGGCCTGCGCTATCCAGAAGGTCACCCACACCACCTCACCTTCGAGCAAGCAGAAGGCGTTTTAGTCACATCCGTCGAGCCAAATAGCCCCGCTGCCAGCGCTGGCCTGCGCAAAAATGACATAATTACCAAGATCAACAAACACCCGATCACCAACACCAAAGAAGCGATGTATCTGGTAGCCCAAACTCCACCAGGCACCATTATTGAACTGGGATTGCTACGGGATGGCTTGGAAATCTATAGCGAATTAGAGCTGGGAATACGCCCTACTGGGCAGTAGAACGTTCAAAAGAAACCGCCAAGAAAAGTAAAAATCGCTACAGCGAAAAGGCCAAACCAGCCAGGATGTCGCCCATTCGTCGCTATTAAAACCAGCAACCCACTTAACCCAAAAGCGATGATTAAGGCATTGATGGTTGTAGCACTTTGTGGTGGCTCCCTATCAGCCAATGAAAAAAGAATGGCTGCAGATGCAAAACCAAAAACACTGGCGAGGTGCCATGTCGCCCAGATGATTCGAATATTTCGCGCTTTTAGCGGCGATGCAGAGAGGGCTGGAATCAGGCCTCCCGCTCTCAGTTTATTGAATATCAACACCTCTCCTAGAATGGAGTGTATGACACCAACCAGAACCGCTAAAGTAGCCGCAATGACGAAATAGATATTCAATTAGCCTCCCAACCTGACATTAGAGCCGCACTTTCTCAGCTGCTCAACCAGTGATTACTCGCTCCACTCTTCCTCATCACGCTTTTTCATCGCTACACCGTTAAGCAACGCACGTAGCTTGCCGGGTTTGATGGGCTTGCGGATAACCTTAATACTCGGATCGGGTGAAGCCACATTCAAATCCCCAGTGATAACTAAGGCTGAAACCGCGTATGGCATATGGTTACGCAATAGCTCAATCAACTCAAAACCATTCAGATCACCGGGCAATCGATAGTCGCTGATAATCAAATCCAGGTGCTCTACCGATGCCAATTGCGTTTTAGCTTCATCCAAGTTCAGAGCGCAGTGACAATCGACGCCCCATTTTGTTAATAGCCGCTCTGTCGATGCTAAAATAGTTTCTTCGTCATCGATGACCAGCACAGTTAGCGCGTCCAGTGCCAAAGGCTGAGCTGATGGAGGACGATCGTCGACCGCTGCCTGCTGCGAAGGGATCAATGGCATGGAGATTTCAAACAAACACCCTTCGTTCAGCACCGACTCAAAGCGTAGCTCATGCCCCAGAGCTTCAATAATTCTCCGGCATAATGCCAAGCCAAGTCCCATGCCTTTGCGTTTGGAGCGCTCGGGATTTTTTAATTGATAAAAAGCTTCAAATATCTTCTCTTGCTCTTCTTCTGGCACCCCTTGCCCATTATCACGAATCCTTAATCGCAAGGTGTTATTCAACGGCGTGCAGCTAATATCTAACTGAGTAGCTTGAGAGTGTTTGATGGCATTATCGACTAAAATAGTAAATACGCGTTGCAACAATACGCGGTCGGATAAACACCAAAAGTCGCTGGTTTCAACCTTAAGTTGCATGTTTCGCTGCTCAGCCAAAACCGTCATTTGACCTTCGACTATATGCATAAGGTGGTTAATATCTACAGGTACCAGATTGGGTTTGATTAGCCCGTTCTCCAGTTTAGAAATATCGAACAAATTGTTGAATAGCTCGGTTAATGAGGCAACTGATTCACGAATTTTTCCGATTTCTCGCTCAACTGATGCAGGGTCCGCCTCAACACTTTCTACGAGCAGGGAGAGCGCGTGTAATGGTTGACGTATGTCATGGCTGGC
>DFOV01000154.1:2532-5376 GCA_002376965.1 Gammaproteobacteria bacterium UBA3532 | reverse complement strand
GCCCATTGCAACTCTTGCAGGGTTTGCTCCAGCGTCTGGGTTCGCTCCTGCACCTTTCCTTCCAATGTTTGTTTCGCCGCCTGAACAGCCTGCAGCGCATTGTCTTTGGCGATGCGCATTTCGACCTCATAAGACAACATTTTTTCCTGAGCCTGAAATCTGGCGCGACGCTGCTCTCTAAATTGCTCGGTAACAGCGATAAGAAACATAAAAGCCGAACAAATCGTGCCGACGGTTAGCAGGTGGTTGGTATCACTGGTAAGCGAGATTTTCCCCAGTTGATTTAATGTAAAACTGATGATTACCAGCGCAAATGTCCCCATAGCCAACGTGTAGGATATGGCGGCAGTGTTCCTTCGCATTATTACCGACAGACCATAACCTAGACCAACCAGGTTGAATGCTAAGGCTAACAGTAGTACGCAAGGAAATGCCAGATGGGTTGGCAAAAGGATAAGCGCCGCAGGCATCAAGAAAGTACCCATTAATGCCCAACGTAGTTTATCGGTATAACGATGGCGCATTTGCGGACTTTTGAATAACTCTTTGGTAAAGGCAATGATAAATATTTCGGCCAGTACCAAAAACCAATACACCGAATAGCTATTAAACCCTGGCCAGCTCGGCCACAATCCGCGATATCCTAACCCGTAGTACGCAGCATTGAATAGCGTCAGAGACAAAATAAAACCAGCATAATAGAGTAATGCCCGATCGCGTAGAAATAAGGCAAACGCCAAGGCAGTTAACGCCAATAATATGCTGGCACCAATAGACATACCAATTCCAATATTGGCTTTGCTATCCCGCTCGATAAATTCATCTCGCTGCCACAGACCAATGGGTAATTGCAGCGTGTTTTTTGACTGAACCCGCATATATAACTCATAGTGATGCCCTGTTTTCAGGGCCAGAGGGTATAAGAAATGCGGGTGGGCAATGGCCCGTTGGTCAAACCCCTTGTTTGGAGCTGTTCGAACGATTTTTTGTGGGAAACCATCGTTCAACAAATACACATCCAGCTGATCGATAAAGCTGTTTTCAATCGACAGCATCCACTCTTTGGCATGTGGCTCGGTGACAATAAATCGCAGACGCAACCAATAAGTTTCGCTGGTAAAACCACGGTTTAGAATACCTTCTGGCATCGAGTGCCACTCAAAGGTCTGATTGCGGATAATGGCCTGGAGTGCCAACATATCTGTTGTGGCATAATACTCTATATGGCGCGAGAGCTGAGACGGCGGCTGAGATTGCTCTATGCGAGCAAAGCCGCTATGTTGCGCAGCCAGTGGACAAGGCAACACCAAAAGTGTGATTGCGATAATAAACCACTGTAGCGAACTGTATTTCCTCATTTTTGTGGTTATACCCAATTTGTGGTTATACCCAAGCCAAGCCGATGAATACAATAACGTTACACCGGTTGAGGAAGTTTGGCCAGCACGAATGATGCGCTACAATATCCCCGAACCTGATAAAGGCTCCAGGTTTGAGGATAAATGCATCTTCGCCTCACTCGTACCCAGATAACGTTTTACGTTTTTGCCATCATTTCAGCGTTATCAGCCTCAACGGCTTCATAAATACGCTCTAAGATATCTGGTACAGCGCTGATTACGCGATTCCAGTTAGGCATAAAGGGCGTTTCCATCGGATTCGCCAAGAAGGTTTCCCCTGCTTCAACAATGTTTTTAGCGAACAGCTCGACGGCCTCCTCTTCTTTATGGCGTTCAAGCTGCAAACCATTCATGATTGCATCGCTCTGGTACATCTGAATAAAATCAAGCGCTTGACGATAATAGACGGCCTTTATCGTGCGGAAAGTTTCCGTTGACAACACATGCCCTTTTATCGCCAGTTTTCGGAAAATGGCTTTGGTAATATCGGTGCTCATCTTAGCTAAACCTGTCGACGGGTCATCTTTGGACAGGTCTTGATGCTTATGATCATAAACGTCTGCAATATCAACCTGACAAATATGATTGTTGGAATAGTTACGATATAGCTCTGACAACACCCCTATCTCCAGCCCCCAATCACTAGGAATGCGTAGCTCAGTAATCACATCGCGCGTTAACGCAAACTCACCGGAAAGCGAATAGCGGAAGCTATCCAAATAATCCAGATACCCATCACCTCCAAGCGTTTGTTGAAGCGCTCTCAGCAAAGGTGTTACTAACAAGCGATTCACACGACCATTCAATGAGCCACTGGCAACCCGAGCATAATAGCCTTTGCAAAACTTGTAGTTGAATAAAGGGTTCGCCACCGGATAGATCAGTCTAGCCAACATTTCGCGGCTATAGGTGACAATATCACAATCGTGAATAGCCACCGCCTCACCTCGACCTGAGGCCAGAATATAACCATAGCAATACCAAACATTTCGCCCTTTTCCTGGCTCAGTTGGCGCCAACCCTTTAGACGCGAGTAGCGCGTCAACTTCCCTTAACCTTGGGCCATCGTTCCACAAAATGCGGTGGTGCTGAGGCAGTCGCCCAAAGTATTCACAAGCATGTTTATATTGATCAATATCGGCCCTGTCGAGGCCAATGACAATTTCATCCAGATAAGGAACGTGTGTCAGCTCCTCTACAATGGTTTCAAGCGCTGGACGTTCCAGCTCTGAGTAGAGCGAAGGCAATACCAACGACATGGCCCTTCGCTTCGAAAATCCGGTAAGATCCCTTTCCAAATCAGCCAAGGGGCGATCCACCAGATTATGCAACGTGGTGATCACACCGTTTTGTAGAAAATCTCCCATTAGCAAACTCCTGTTATTACGTCTTTTTTTAAATGCTTTTCAGTTTATGAATCACAACCGGTAAGGCTAAAGCCTTA
>DFOV01000154.1:0-2184 GCA_002376965.1 Gammaproteobacteria bacterium UBA3532 | reverse complement strand
GTTTTGCCAAATATCTGCTCTAATCCTTGTTGCCAGCCAGCGGGGCCTTTTTTTGTGGCATATATCACTTGATTAAAATGACTCAACTCCAGTGGAATACCATTCTCTGGCGGAATAACCACGGCATAATCGGTGGCTTCCAGCATCCCGCGATCATTGTTTCCATCGCCAAGCGACACTGTTGTCACCGGTGATTTGTAATACTGTTCATGGTAGTGATCTTTTAACCAGTAAACGCCCATGCGTTTATCAACCGGTCCAAGAATATGATAAAAACGACCACCCTTGAGAACGCGCAAGCCTTCATTAACCAGACAGCGTTGAAACTGATCAAACAGTACCGAGCTGCCTTGCCACAATATTGGCTCTGAACACAGACGCTGTTTAGCCAGCTTCGCATCATGGGCACTAAGCCCGGTGTGCTGCTGAACGCCAGCGACATCCATATCGGAAAAACCGACAAATGGGAACTTAAGCTGATTTCGGATGGAGTGTATTTTGAGTAACAGCTGAGAATAGGTCAGGCCAAAATGAATCACCTGATAACCTTGAATAGACTCAACTTTTTGCGGCCATGTCGTGTAAACCTCCTCAAAGTAATCGGGAGGAATAACCACCGCGCTGCCATTCTCAATCACAAAAGGATGTTTATTGTTGAGACGAAAACGCAACTCCAACAACTCCGCCAATGTTTTACTGGTATTAAATATCAGCGGGATTTTTCGTTCTTCTATAATGCGCATCGCATCATTAGCCGCTTCATGTGAGTAGGTGTTGTGATCAAGCAGGCTACCATCCAAATCGGTGAATATGACCAATGGTTTCTTAGGCATAACGTTGGCCCTCTACCCCGGCAATTTGTTGAGATTTATTAAGTGAGATAACCACCTGAGCTTGCTTGGGCAACTCCTGTAATTGGTTCAGTGTGACGCGCTCATAATGCATAATAAAACGATCCACTTGCTCTTTATCCATAATTTCTAGTTGAGATAAATCCTTTCCTTGTTCCAACATCCGCTGGCGTAATGCTTGTTCCTGGTTAAACCGCCAACGATAAACACAAGACATATCAGGTACTTTAAGCATAACCAAAAAATCCAACATGCCAAACCACTGGCGGTATTCCTGAGCTAGTTTGTCATTAACATATGCCCGCCAGAGTCCATCTTTATCTTGTTCGGACTCCAAAGCATTCACCGCAGTTTCGAGAGATGCGTAGGGTTGCTCTGTCGCACCAACACACCATCCTTCAAATATCACGATATCAACTGGACCAGTAACACGATGCCACGATGATGCCGGTGCCCGGTCATCAATACTTTTATCAAAGCCAGGAATGGTAGTCTCTTGATTCTCTTGCAAGCCTTTCAGTTGCTCAAAGGTTTGTATACCCAGCTTGGTATCATGCGTCCCCGGCACTCCCCGCGTTTGCAGCAAAGGATGTACCTCTGCTGCCAAGTCGGCTCTTTCTTTCTTAGTCAGGTAAAAGTCGTCAAGAGACATGCCAGCAGCATTCAGCCCAAATACTTCGCGAAAAATCCAGGTCAACACATCACAAAGTGTCGACTTCCCAGACCCTTGCGCGCCATTAATGCCCAAAAAGAACGTTCCTTGCTGTCGTTGGCGTATTATAAGCGAAGCGAGGGGAATATAGGTGGAAGCAAACTGGCTAGATAGGCTGGAAGGAAGCCTGGACGTAACGAGAAAATCGTCGAACTTCACTTGAAACTGCGATGCCAACCTTGTTGCCTCATCGCTTAGTGGAGCAAAAAATCGCCAGATACTTGACTGTTCAGGCGCGTTTGGTTGCATAAATAACATCACCCAGATTGAGGATTAATTAAGATACTGGATTCATAAAGCAATAAACCGGCCAACCACGACTTGAGCCTGTTTGGCGCACTCCGCCCCCAACCAGCGCACCAATAAGATGCGCATTATTGGTATAAAAAACCAGCTTAGCGCATACCCTGTCTAGCATGGCGCACGATTTGCACAGACATGCACTATATTAGAACATGCCGAAACACGGTAGAACGTACCATCCATCGGCAAGCACTGCCCTCGACTGAGCTATCAGGCTAAGCATGAGCTATACCCAAACGACTTCAAGATGCTTGATTCAGCCAGTCAGAAAGTTGCCATATTCAAGGCATGGTTGCGCAGGAATAGTGGTTCTATTTC
>DFOV01000037.1 GCA_002376965.1 Gammaproteobacteria bacterium UBA3532 | reverse complement strand
TTTTTCTGGTGCGGAAGGTGAGATGAATACGTGGCTTGCTGGAATATAACATCATCACGAAGGTCTAGTTATAGGTAGGTTACGCTAACGCTAACCGACCCTACGCGCTCAGCTTCAAAGAGTGAAAGAAGATTATGATTGGTCGCCCGAATTAAATATGCGGCATTCAGCGGCGGTCACAGCACTCCAGGATTTTGCGTATTACACTGTAAAACATGATGAGTATGAAACCTTGACTCGTTATACGCCTGCGTATATAAGGGGGGATGCTCACAACCTTGGTGAAAGGTTACTAGAAGTTCTGGAAAACAAAGAGTTATATTTTGGGATGGAACGGGATTAGGGGTAGAAAGCTTGGAGTTTAGGAGTTATTTAGCATTTTTCGTTTTAGCGATCTTTAGTACCGTTGTTATGGCTGATTGTAATTATTCAAATAGCCTAACCCAGACAAAACTTGATAGATTAAGCCAAGATGAAAAAAGAGCTATATGTGCTTTAGGCGACTTTTCTCAAAACATTGATAGAGAGCAGGCTAAAGATGTATTGTTTGAAATCAAGTCGCTAGAAAGGCTAGGTTCTGCTCACGCACCTTATGTTCTAGGGCAGCTCTATATTAAAGGTTGGCTTGTTGATAAAAGTTATGAACAGGGACTGACACATTTATTCACTGCTATAAAGCGAGGTTCGAAAGACGCGAAATTGTACGCTGCGAAGTTGCTTTTTGATTCAGAAGATGAGGAGCATTGGGAATACTCATACAGGCTTTTCATTGAGTTATCACTGGACGGAGTTGTAGATGCAATATATGGGCTAGGTCTGTTCTATGAGAATGGGAAATATGTGAATAAAAATATTGAAAAAGCCATATCGTACTATAGCAAAGCTGCTAAGCTTGGGTTTGTTGATGCTCATACAGCGCTAGGTTACTGGTATGGTTTTGGGGACGATGAAGTTAAAAATGTGCGACAAGCTAAAAAACACCTTGAGGTCGCTGTTTCAAGACACCATGCTGAAGCTAAGGCATTGCTTGGTAGGCTTCTATTAGCTAACCAGCCTAGCGATGTGGAGCTATTGCGCGCTTATTCCTTACTATTGGCCGCAGCTGAGCATGGAGAGGCATCTGCGATGTGTGATATTGCAAAGGCTTATTACCGTGGTCACTGGAATGACTTGGTAAGTGAGAATGATGCGTACACATATATGCTGAAAGCATCCAACATGGACTATTATGAATGCGTACATGCTTTGGCATACCATCATTTCAACGGGCATAACTATCAGAAATCCTTTGAGCTATTCGAAATAGCAGCAAAGAGGGGTGAGTTTGCAAAGTCGTGGTTCGCGCTTTCTATGTTTCATTTTAATGGAGTAGTGGTCCAGCAAGATTACGATATAGGAATGGAGTACCTAAATAAGGCGGCTCGACTAGGAGACAGTGATGCCATAGAGGTTATCAAAAAACTAGGAAGCGGCGAAAGTAGAAGCAAAAAACGAGCCCCCCATCTAAATAACTAAACAAAAAGAGGGTGTTCATGAATCTGTGTCAGCCAGCTTTTGTCATTTGAACGCAGCTCTTCTGGCGACTTAAAGTTAACTGCAGAAGCCAATAGTGACTCTTTAAATGGCTTATTAAACCACCCCAAGATAATAGAAAGTTTTCAATAGGCTGCGGGGCAAGTAGGACCGGGTAGCCCATGATTACCGGAGGAAGTAACATGAAAGATTATGTAAAGGCCAAGAAAACTATTGAGGTTAGCGTTGGAGAGTCTGTAAGGATCTTGCGCGAGCTTCAAGCGCTTAGCCAAAACGAGTTGGCTGATATTACTGGTATCCCACAATCGACCATTTCAGCTATCGAAAATAATAGAGTTCAGCTTGGTGTTGAACGAGCTAAAGTGCTTGCCAAAGCATTAAAATGCCACCCAGCTGTTCTTGTATTTCCCGGCTGGGATATAGATCATGAGTCAGCCGCTTAAGTTGTAATTCTGCGCATTAACCAACAAAAACGGGAGCAACTAAGGCTCCCGTTTCACATATTACTCTTCAATCAAATACGACTCAGCTATCGACTATGCGCTGGCTTTCACGTCAGTCTCGCTGCTGTCTTTCGCATCTTCTGCGGCTTTCTTGCCTTCGTCAAAGTATTGCTTGAACTTGTCCTTCACTTTCGACGCGTCGAAATTTAAGAAGGTGCCGCCAGAAGCAAAGTGCTGACTGAATACTCGACCAATGGCATAAGTAGAAGCGCCACCAAGAATACTCATAGTAACCGCGCCTGTAGTTTGACCAATCACAGGGATGGCTTTGATTAAACTGGCTACCGGACGAGCCAAGGTCAGTGGCAAAAAGCCGCTGATTAATGCGCCGATGATCGCTTTACCACGATCCTCAGAAAACTCGACACCATAGGCTTTTGACAATGAATGAAGCATTTTCAACTGCACTGCCGTCAACCCGACAAAATCAACCACAGGGATAGGAACCAAGCCCACACCTACTGATGCATAAACACCGTTATTAATGATTTTTTCAACATCGGCCTCGTTAGCCACATTGGCTACCACGGACTCTTCAGATACTTTATCTTCCATTTTCTCTGCTGCTCCTTGTGCAGCATCTGCTGCATTCTGCTCTTCTGCTTTTGTTTGCTCTGTTTTACGTTGAACCACAGCCGTCTCCCAAATTTCCTTTTATGGCCTGCCTCAGCAAAAAGCGAGTAACAGACCGCGTTGTTGCTATGACTTCGCGCAACCTGGAGCGAATTTCATAGCCGAATAATGTCGATCACTTAGACATCAGTCCTAATGGTAGCTCAAAGATTGGGCATGTAAAGAGAATTTGTTGTTACGGGGCAGATCAAAAAACCGTAATAAAACTAATAAATTAGCGCTAACCATCTGCCCTACCCTTACAATAGTTCTCCGCTATTTTTCTGCGTTAAGAGTATCGAGGTAATCTTTTACCCCTTCTTCTACCGTAGCAAAGGGCTCGCTATAGCCGATATTGCGCAGTGCCGATATATCTGCCTGAGTATAACTTTGGTAAGCACCCTTTAAATGGTCTGGAAACGGAATGTACTGTTTCTCACCTTTTCCGTGCCACTTGATAACGGCATTGGCGACATCATTAAATGACTGCGCTCTTCCCGTACCTACATTGAATATGCCACTTTTATCCGGGTTATCCAAAAACCATAAATTTACGTTCACTACATCCCGAACCGAAATAAAATCGCGTAACTGCTCGCCATCACCATAACCGCCAGAACCGGCAAATAAGCGACATTCGCCACTGTCTTTTATCTGGTTGTTAAAATGGAAAGCCACGCTCGACATGCTGCCTTTATGCTGCTCTCGTGGACCATACACATTGAAATAGCGAAAACCAGCGATTTGCGACTTATTTGAACCGAGAATACGACGAACATAGTTATCAAATAACAACTTCGAATAGCCATATACATTTAAAGGCCCCTCGAACTCGGGCGACTCAACAAAGGTAGTATTTCCGCCATAAGTGGCCGCACTGGATGCGTAGATAAAATTGATTTGCTGTTCCAGGCATAGATGCAATAGCGATTTTGAGTATTCAAAGTTATTATCCATCATATACTTGCCATCCCACTCGGTTGTTGATGAGCAAGCCCCTTGATGGAGTATCGCCTGAACCTCTTTGCCCAAGCGGATAGACTCTTTAGGATCACGAACTTTGGCTATAAAGTCTTCTTTTGACCAGTAGTCCGCGATATCCAAATCGACCATGTTGTAAAACTTGCGGCCATTGCTGAGGTTGTCCACCACCACAATATCGTTTTCGCCGCTGTCATTGAGGGCTTTGACAATATTGCTGCCAATAAAGCCCGCACCACCTGTCACAATAATCATCTATTGCTCCTTTTTCATAATCGATTCAATAATATCCGTCGTCGAGCAGCCTTCTAAAAAAGCCAAGACTTTAACCTCGCCACCATTGGCAATAACGCACTTGCCACCGGCAATATCTTCTACTTTGTAGTCGCCGCCTTTAACCAGAATGTTAGGCAATATATTGCATATTAGTCGCTCTGGAGTTTCTTCCTCAAATGGAACCACCCAGTCAACAGCCCCAAGGCCAGCCAAGACTTCCATACGGCGTTCGACGGGGTTAACCGGACGTCCGGCGCCTTTCAGCCCACGCACAGAGGCATCGCTATTAACCGCAACAATCAGGCGGCTACCTAGTTTTTTGGCTGCATTTAAATAAGCAACATGACCGGCGTGTAAAATATCAAAGCAGCCATTGGTCATGACGATGGTTTCGCCGCGCGCCTTGGCTTGTTCGACCACTGTTTTTAGTTGAGCTTCATTTACCACGCCCATTTCAGACTCAGGCGCGAAATAGATTGCAGCGGTTAATTCAGGAACACTGATGGTCGCTGTACCGAGCTTGCCGACAACAATACCAGCTGCTGTATTCGCTAGCGCTACGGCTTGACGATATGACTGACCGACAGCGAGAGCTGTTGCCAGAGTAGCAATAACCGTATCCCCCGCTCCTGTCACATCATAAACCTCGCGCGCCATAGCCGGTAAGTGAAACGCCTGTTCACCCTTTTGAATCAGCGTCATGCCATTCTCACCACGAGTAACTAACAAGGCATCTAATTCAAAATGTTCAACCAGTTCCAGGCCTTTAGTGATAATCTCTTCTTCGCTTTCACACTCGCCAACTACCGCTTGGAATTCGCTAAAATTAGGAGTTAGCAAACTGGCACCACGATATTTGGTGAAGTCAGTTCCTTTGGGATCGACCAAAACAGGAACTCCGGCCTCTTTGGCCAGCAAAATCATTTTGCGTACTTCGGCCAATGCGCCTTTCGCATAGTCAGACAAAATAACCACATCGGCTGACGCCAGGTTTTGCATGAACTCATGCACCATTGGGTCATGATCGGCCTTGGAGAAATCTTCTTCGAAATCGAGACGGATCAATTGTTGGTGCCGGCTCATTACCCGCAATTTAGTGATAGTAGGAAAGTTTGGCACGCGTACCAGGTGGTTCTCGACTTTAGATGCTTCAATGCAGGTCGACAATGAACCAGCGGCTTCGTCATCTCCGACCAAGCCAATCAGTGGAGCCTGGCCACCTAGGCTGGCGATATTCAGCGCGACATTGGCGGCGCCACCGGCACGCTCTTCGATTTGACCGACGCGAACAACAGGAACAGGTGCTTCAGGGGATATTCGGGAGGTTCCACCTGACCAGTAGCGATCCAGCATAACATCGCCCACGATCAACACACGGGCTTGAGAAAAGTCTGCAATTTCGGGTTTCATGAGTCACTTCACGTAATAACAGGATGGGGCGCATTCTAGCATAAAATGCGTCGTCAAATCCTATCCTGCGCAATATACACGGGATAAGCTCATGAATCACTACAGCCCATTATCGCTGAGTAGCTGGATGTTTCTGGAGCAAATATCTGCTGCATGGATGCAGCAGCTAAGCCATCAGGGACGATTTTACGGCGTTTTGCGCAAGAAATTTCCAGCTACTCAGCGATAATTGGCTCAAACTAATCGTGCACTACCCCATGCAATCGGAAACAGCCAGCTCATCCATGGCAGCACGCGCGTGGCCTAGAATGTTGTAACGCCCTGCCTCGATCACGCAAGCTGTACGATTGTTAACGCCTAAACGACGATAGACCGCGCGCAGATGGGTTTTTAACGTCGGTTCACCAATCTGCAAGCGACGGCATATTACTTTGTTTGGCAAGCCTTCGGCCAATAGATGCAGTACTTGCAGCTGACGAGGAGTCCAGTTACGGGCCGCGTCGGTTTCACCCTCTTTGGGTTCAAGTGCGTGAAACAGGGTTTCGAGGATGTCTTCGGCAGTTGCACAGCGATCAATTACCGCTTTGACCAAGTCGTTTCGTCCATTATGCAACATGCTTCTTCCGCCCAGATTTCGCATGACAAATATGGGCGTGCGCGGATTGATGTCGTTGATCTGCTCAGGACAGGCGACAAAGTCACCAAAGACTTGGGTTTCGTGCAGCAAAATGGCATCAAAACAGCCACCCTGGCGGACAATTTGTAAAGCATCTAGCGCGGAAAAACAGGAGACTACGTTGATGTTCGGCGCGATGCGCGCCATGGAATGTTTCAGGCCTTCGACGAACAGCAACTGCTCGTCCGCAATAAGCAACGTGAATGATGAATCCATTTTTATTATACCTAATGTACTTGCCCTTAATTAGCGATCTGAATAAACACGAACGCACTCAATAAATTCGAGCGTTCTGATTAAACAGGCCCCAGCAGCAGCGGGCTTTGTTATTGGCTGACTCAGACTGTCCTGGTCATTTTTAACACAGTTATTGGTTGTTTTTAATACAATGTTAAGGCTACCGAAAACTGACTCGGCACTCCAATAACTAATTCTTATCAACTTGATAAAAATCAACTCCATGCTATCAAATGTTGTCCAATTGTTCATATGTTTTTTATATTGACTCAACTATTGCTATCAAATTTACGTATAACTAGTGCTAAAATAGGCTTTCATAAAATTTTTGGGGAAATTGTCATGGAAAAAACTGCAACCGATTGGTTATCTCAGAATCAGGGCGTTATGACTGATTATTTGATCAACATTGTTATAGCTATTGCGATTTTGGTCATTGGTCGCATGATAGGTAAAGCCATTGCTGGCGTTGTAAGCAAAGCGATGGAAAAGAAAGGCATCGACAAGGCCGTCATTGCTTTTATTCACAGCATTGTTTACTCAATCATCCTTGTCGCTGTTGTATTGATGGCACTGGGGCAAATTGGCATCGAAACTACATCCTTTATTGCCATTTTGGGTGCTGCAGGTTTAGCGGTTGGCTTAGCCTTACAGGGCTCACTATCCAACTTTGCATCGGGCGTGCTGATTATCTTGTTCCGCCCTTTCAAATCAGGTGATTATATAGAGGCAGCAGGCGTTGCTGGTTCTGTCAATAAAATCGAGATTTTCGCTACAACACTCAAAACACCTGATAATAAAGTTGTTATTGTGCCCAATGCCGAAATAACAGGTGGCGTGATCACCAACTTCTCACGCGAAGAGCGTCGCCGTGTCGAAATCATTGCGGGTATCAGTTACGACTCTGATATTCGCTTGGCCAAAGAGGTTTTAGAAAAAATAGTCGCCTCTCATGAATTAGTATTGGACGATCCTGCACATACCATCGCAGTTTCTGAGCTTGCCGATTCCTCGGTTAACATCGTTGTCCGAGTTTGGGCCAAAACCAGCGACTTCTGGAAAGTTAAGTTTGACCTGACCGAGTCCATCAAACTGGAGTTTGATAAAGCTGGCGTTGTTATTCCATTCCCGCAAATGGATGTCCACGTTCATAAAACTGAACAATAAGCTCGCTGATTATTATTTAGAGATTGCCGCACCTACGCAGGTGCGGCAATTTTAAGGAATGTTATATAAAGAGGATGACTATGAAACACATATCACTACTATTGATTTCACTCACCCCGTTTTTAGCCCACGCCGAAGAAGCAGAAAAGTCACCCTATTCTGGTAGTGCCGATTTAGGCGTAATCTTTGCATCTGGAAATACCGAAACAACCACGGTTAAAGGTAAGCTAGACATTGTTCAGGATCTCACCTCATGGAAAAACCAATTGGTCTTAGAAGCCTTCTACAAAGAAGACCAAATTGTTGATGAGGAAACAGACGAAGAAGACAAACAGCGAACGGCTGAAAAATATTTCATCTCAGGGCAAACCAACTACAAACTGAGCCGCGAAAACTCCTTTATCTTTCTATATGGCTCGCATACCGAAGATAAGTTTGGTGCCTTTGAGAAAAGTTCAACCATTGCCGTTGGTTATGGATTCCGCCCTTACAATGGCGAATCGGCCTTTTTAGATATTGAAATCGGTCCTGGTTATACCCGTAATGAGACTCCAGAACCAGAAGAAGAGGTTACCGAAAATGCTATCTTGCGTGGATTAGCTAATTTCCAATGGAAAGTCAGTGACACCTCGACTTTCGGTCAGAAACTCAGCGTCGAATATGGCGAAGACAACACTCGCAGCAAGTCGGAAACCAGCCTGACAACCAAAATTAATGGTAGTCTCGGACTGAAGCTCGCTTATATCGTTACCCACAATAGTGATGTGGCCGATGATAAAGAAAAGACCGATTCAGAAACGACCGTCTCTCTGGCCTACTCGTTCTAGTACGATCAGCACGCCAAAAGAGTCAGCAACATATACCCAAGCTACTTCGAGACGCTTGGGTATGGATATCAGGTCAACTCGAAAGATTGGCCTGATATCCATACCCAACAAACGATAATAACAACTATAAACCTAACTAATTACAGCCTCCCCCACTCTCTCGCTTTTTTGTCTAAACACCACCCAGAATCTCCCCCCTTATCCCCCGCACAATAGACATCCATAATATTTATTTATTCATAAGCAGCACTTATAATCCTTCCCATCGTGAATGACCGCCATAAAAAATACAAATAGGAGTTGGCGCTCAACATCACCACAGAATTACAAACTTTATATGGGAAATAACAAATGAAACTTTTCACTAAAACTGCAGCTACTCTAGCAATACTTATCGCAGCTGGGAACACAGCCGTTAATGCAGGTGCTTATGATGTTGAACGCTTCTGGGCCAGCGGTGAAAACTGGACCATGCGTTACGATGAGAACATGAGCGCAGACAACGGCTCTTTGGTTATCGAGCATGACGAAGCAACTGAAACCGTGACTATCTCTGTTGTTTGGAGTGAATTCCAACACCAAAACAGCTGCCATGTTACACCAGATAGCGTAGGTGACGGCGACTCAGGCTCTGTTGCTCACACTTACTTTAAAGCGTTGGAAGTTCTGGAAAATTATGAGCTTATCGAATATTTTCACGTTCAAAGCTGGGGCGGTGTTTGTGAAGAGATTGGCCGCGTAGAATACCGCGAAGACATCACTAAAGCAGAATTCAGCTGTGATAATGCATTCACTTACTGGGGTCAAAGCGTTTATGTGGTTGGTAACACGCCAGCACTTGGCAACTGGGATCCAGCTAAAGCTGTAAAACTTGATGCGACCAACTACCCTAACTGGTCTGGATCTGTTGTGGTAGAAAACAATGCCGACATCGAATGGAAATGCATAAAGCGCGATGAAGATCAGCCAGGCATGGGAATCGAATGGCAATCTGGCGCAAACAACTTCTTTAATAGCGCAAATACTGATGCCGTAAACGCTAGCTTCTAAGTGGCTATCGACATTTCAGTACCAAAAGCCTCATGCTTCGCATGGGGCTTTTTTGTTTAGAGGCCCCACCAACAGCGGCAGTTCGAACCTTAGTTCGATAAATTATTCTTATCCCCTTTATACCCCCTATACCTCCCCCTCTCGCATTAAAACATTGATTATGATCAATTTTTAATCCCCTATTTATCCCCTCCACCTCACGCATCTATTCTATTTATCTATAGATAAGCATAACTTATAATAAATTCCATCATATCGCAGCATTAATTTATTTAATAAGAACTAAGACTTAAATGTTGCCATATCACAGAATTCCTAAACTTTGATGAGACTTGTAACATGAAACCTTTAAACAAAACTGCCGCTGCGCTAGCCATCGTGCTAGGCGCCTCCAGTCTTAGTGCAACCGCCGGTGGCTATGATGTCAGCCGTTTTTGGGCCAGTGGTGAAAACTGGACACTTCGCTACGACGAAGCCCTCTCTGAAGATAATGGTTCGTTAACCATTACTCATGATGAAGAAAATGAAGTTGTCACCTTTTCTGTTGTTTGGAGTCAATTTCAACACACTGATAGCTGCAGCGTTTCGCCTGATAGCATGGGTGATGGTGACTTTGGCCCTGTTGGGCATGTCTATTTTGAAGCGCTCGATATTTTGGACAACATAGAGCTTATTCAAGAGTTTCGCGTTCGTAGCTGGGGCGACACCTGTGAAGATTTATCTCGCGTTTCTTACCGCGAAGACATCACCAAAACTGAATTCACCTGTGAAAACGGTGACACCTATTGGGGCCAAAGTGTCTATGTGGTAGGTAATACTGCAGCCCTTGGCAACTGGGATCCAGCTAAAGCAGTTAAACTCGACCCAACCAACTACCCTACCTGGTCTGGCTCACTGGTTGTTGAAAACGATACTGACATTGAATGGAAATGTATCAAACGTGACGAAAACAACCCAGGTCAAGGCGTTGAGTGGGAGTGGGGAGCGAATAACTTCTTCAACTCTGGCAATACTGACGAAACTTTTGGCCAGTTTTAATATCTAACCTGTTGTATCTAAATAAGAACTCTCCAGCTGGCGGCGCGGATGTTATCGCGTCGCCAACCTTTTTACCTTAAAGCGACTGACGTTTCTTTACTCAACTTTAGGCCCAATCCACACTTGTTGTGCATTCACGAATGCCAATATCCCATGCGGCCCCAGTTCACGCCCCAAGCCCGAACGTTTAATTCCGCCAGAAGGCAGCCGAGGATCGGTTTTAACAATACCATTGACGGTCACCTGTCCTGATTCAAACTGATTGATAACTGACTCGGCACGCTTGGTATCCGTCCAGATTGAAGCCGCCAGACCATATTCTGTGTCATTAGCTATTCGAACAGCATCAGTGAGATCCTGCGCCTTGAGAACCACAGCGACAGGCCCGAAGGTTTCTTCTCGGCAAGCCACCATATCATTGGTCACGTCAGCCAATAAAGTTACTGGATAAAAATAGCCAATGGCATCAGCCACTTCACCACCGATAACACAGCGAGCTCCCGCTTTCACCGTCTCATTGACTTGCCTGGCCAGCGTCTCACGCAAATCAGGCCGGGCGATGGGGCCTATATCGGTTTGCTCAGAACGCGGATCGCCGACTTTTAATTTAGATAAGCGAGCTTCCAACTTGGCGATAAATTCATCATAAACCGGCGATTCGACAATAATCCGCTTGGTGGCAATACATGACTGCCCAGCATTAATGATCCGCGATAGCGTTATCACATCAGCCGCTTTATCCAGATCGGCATCAGCCATCACAATCACCGGATCCGAACCACCCAGCTCCAAAACAACCGGCTTGATTTCAGAGCCAGCAATAGCCGCCACCTTGCTACCCGCCGCACTAGAACCCGTGAGTGAAACCCCACGCACAAATTTATGGCGAATAACCGCCTCGACTTGAGGTGTCTCGATGGGCAGGTTTTGCATGATGTTGATCGGAGCGCCAGCATGGGCAAACACATCAGCAATGGCTTGAGCGCATAGTGGCACATGAGGATCATGCTTCATCAAGCAAGTATTGCCTGCCATCAGTGCCGGTGCACAAAAGCGGAAGGCCAACCAAAAAGGAGCGTTCCAAGGTAAAATTCCGAGGATAGGACCAATAGGTAAATGCTGAACGTAGCTATGCGTAGCATCAGATGCCATTGTCACGGGTGCCAGATACTGCTCGGCATGCTCAGCATAATGCTCAGCACACCAAATGGCTTTTTGTACTTCGCCACGCGCTTCTTTGATAGGCTTGCCCATTTCATCGGTCATTAGTAATGCAAGACGCTCGATGTCGTCTTTCATAACCTGGGCAACTTTCTTAAGAACGTCAGCACGCTCGCTAAACGAGCGCTCTTTCCATAACAAATAGGCTTCGTGCGAACGCTCAATACGCTCATGACAATCAGCATCACTCAAAGGCGGCTGCTTGTGCACTTCTTTTTCGGTTGCTGGATTAATCGACTGCAACATTTAGCTGGCCTCCTTATCAACGGGTTTTGCTGGCGCTTTAGGCTCGCTTTTCTTAACCGATTTGACCGGAGGTACTTTCTTTACCACAAAGTCCTGTTCGACATCGTCAAAGAACGAACCGCAGCCATTTTCGGTTATGTAAAAGGTGTCTGAAATGCCGCAGGTTTTGTCACCTTCAACTCCCCAGATCCACGGAATGATATGAAACGTCATGCCCTTTTGTAGAACGCGTGAATCGCCTTGTTTCAAACTAATGATGTAGCCCTCATCCCAGCTCGGCGGAAAAGCGATGCCGATAGAATACCCTGAGCGGGTAATCAATTTTCCATCCACATCATTATCGGTAATGATGGTACGTACCAGGTTATCCACGTCAGAAACCGTTAACCCAGGCCGCAACTCTTCTCGTACCCGCTTTAATGCAAACTTCATTGTTTGCTGCGCTTTATACATCGCATTATTCATTTCACCACAAATAACGGTACGCATAAGAGCCGTATGGTAGCGACGATAACACCCACCGACTTCAAGAAAGACATGCTCTCCCGGTTGAACAGTTCGTCCTTCCCACGTCGCATGGCCAATCATACTGCGAGGGCCAGACGTCACGTAAGGCATTACAGCAGGCGCTTCACCACCAGCTTTAAACATAGCCAAGCTGATTTCACCGGCAATTTCATTTTCAGTCACACCTGGCTGGGCCGCTTCGATTCCAGCCAGCATACCCGCCTTGGCTGCTTTAGCCGAACGGCGCATAATGTCCAGTTCAACATCAGATTTGCAGGCACGCCCTTCCTCAACAATGCCAAAGCAGTCCATCAACCGCCCATCGGTGAAGGTGGTATGAATATAGTCCTGATGGTAGGCCGGGAAGAAGTAGCTGTTGCGCTCATAGCCCAAGACCTTATCTGACAAACCAAATTCACGCAGCGACTCAACCAACATTTGCACCGCATCACCGGTGTCAGGATAAGGCCGTGTCAGATCAACCCAGGTACGGGCGATCACATTCGACTCTTCCATCATCCTTGTGATCATAAATGGCTCACCTTCAAGCGGTACTACCAATGCCTGAAAAAATGAATACCCTGTGGTTTGATAATCAGTGAGGTACATCAGGTTTTCGGGATCAGTAATAATCACTGCGTCCATCAAGCGTTCAGCCATGCGTTGGCGCAAGTCACTTAACCGCCGCATATACTCAGCAAACGGAAAAGTCATATCATCACGTTCTCTCATACACCACCTCCAGCAACAGTTCCTACAGCGGACTCCAAAATATCCAGCCCTTCTTCCAAGTCCTTGTCAGGTGTCGTAAGCGGTGGGATCACTTTCAAAACGGTGCTGGTTACACCACATGCGCCGATAAGTAACCCACTGTCAAAACAAGTTTTGGCGACAGATTTGGTAAAAGGCGAATCTTTCATATCCAGCCCATGGATCATTCCTTTGCCACGCACTTCCCAATTGCTTTTACCGTAACGTTTGGCAATCGCCTTGAGGCGATCAGTGATCTGAACTTCACGCGCACGGGTTTGCTTCATCAGGTCATCATTTTCGAAATATCGCAGCCCTTCGCGTCCAGCGACAAATGAGATTCCCTGGCCTCTGAAAGTACCGGTATGCTCTCCCGGCAGCCACTTTGCATCATGCTCAGGCTTGACCAGATTCATCGCCATGGGTGTTCCAAACCCACCAATCCCTTTCGCCAGGCATACAATATCCGGATCTAGCCCCATATCATCAAAGCTGAAATAAGAACCGGTTCGTCCGCAACCCACCTGAATGTCGTCAATAATAAACAAAGCACCTAACTCGTGAGCCAAGGCCTGAACTGCATGCAGCCACTCTTTGGTGGCAATATTGACGCCGCCTTCGGCCTGAATAGTTTCAACGATAAAAGCCGCTGGAGTATCGTAGCCGCTGTTTGGACTGAGGTAGGCTTGACGCAAGGTTTCCAGACAGCCCGCCCCACAGCCAAGGTTGGTTTCGAACGGCGCATGGCTGACATGCGTAAGCGGTACACCCGCCGCTTTACGGAAGTATTGATTGGCCGTACAAGCTAGCGCACCCAGCGTCATGCCATGAAAGCCCTGACTGAATGCCACCACATCAGTACGACCTGTTACTTTTCGTGCCAGCTTAAGCGCCGCTTCAACCGCATTAGCCCCAGTCGGCCCCATAAACTGTAGCTTGTATTGCATATTGCGGGGCTTCAGAATGGTATCGACAAAGGCTTGTACAAATTCCCGCTTGGGGGTGGTATACATATCAAGGCTATGCGCGACGCCATCGTTTTCAATAAAGCGGATGATGGCCTTTTTCATCGCAGGATTATTATGCCCAAAGTTCAGCACTCCAGCTCCTGCGAAAAAGTCGATATACGACTTACCATTTTCGTCTATTTGACGTGCATTCGATGCAGATTGAAAGACAGTCGGATAGGCTCGACAATAGCCACGAATCTCCGATTCCCATTGCTCAAAAATATCCATAACACCTCCAGTCGTAGCATTGCGCTACCAGATTTTAGATTGACGCCTCACCCATCAACGCATGCAGTGAGACGAAAGAGAAAAAAGCGTTATTCAAAAGCCTAGTCAAGCAGAGCGCTAGCCGCAAACCTGATCAGGGCAATGGAGCACCAACTAACCGACACAATGCCCGAACAACATGGGGTAACACCCTGTCGTTGAAGCGATAATGCGGGCTATGACAAGGCGCACAAAATTCTCCATTTTCTTCAATGCCAATCAGCGCAAACGCACCTGGAATCGCATTGAGGTAATAACTAAAATCTTCTGATGCCATAATCGGCGTCGCTACCTGAGCACACCACTTGGCACCGAGGGTTTGGCCCAACGCCTGACGAAAAGCCAGAGCAGGCTCAGTATGATTAATGGTGGCTTCATAGCGAGGAATAATCTCGACAGCCGCTTGCACCCCGTAGGTGGATGCAGTGTCATAGCAGATCTGCTGGATCAGGTCATTGATTTGCTCGCGCAAGTCTGGATGAGCAATACGAATGCTGCCTTCAAGCAGCGCTTTCTCGGGAGTAACGGTTGGAGCAGATGGAGCCACTATAGAGCTGACACTCACGACCGCCGCCGACTGAGGGGCCAAACGTCGACTGATGATTTGCTGCAAATTGAGGGTGATTGCAGCAGCGGCAATCACCGGATCGCGACAGGCTTCAGGCTGGCTGGCATGCCCCCCTTTGCCTGTCACCGTCACTTTAAAAGTGCCATTGCCACACATCACCGTGCCATCAGGGCACACCGCCTGCCCAAGTGGAATGGCTGGCCAATTATGCCAACCGTAGATACAATCAATACCATCCAGCGCGCCGTCGGCAATCATCTCACGAGCGCCATGCCCTCCTTCTTCAGCAGGTTGAAAAATCAAGGAAACTGGGCCAGGAAGCGTATTTTCATGCAGCTTTAACCACGAAGCCATCGCCCACAAGGCAGCACTATGACCATCATGCCCACAGGCATGCATGCAGCCATCCACTTCAGATTGATATTCAAGATTGGTTTGTTCGGTAATGGGCAGGGCATCCATATCGGCACGCAGAGCAATATGCCTACCGGATGTATTTTCGGCCAATGTTGCCACCGTGCCATACTTAGCACAGGCACGCCACGGAATATCCAACGAATCAAGCGCACAACGAATACGCTCGGCAGTTTGCCGTTCGTTCCAGGTCAATTCAGGCTGCCGGTGCAGCTGATGACGCAGTGCTATCGCCTCAGTAAGAATGGTGTTCCATGACGACATCGCAGGTCTCCCCTTGATTGGCTTATACAACACCCTATTGACTTCAAAACGAAATGTCAAATCACTGATAATTAATTTTTATAACAAGAGCTCAAGCAAACTGCACTTATACTACTCTATCATCAAGCCCTGGCTATCTGTGGCAAGGGGTAATATTTACCTACTTTTGCCAAAGAAACCCAATGGCGAAAGTGCAGCTTAAAAAGCAAATCAACCAGAAAACAATGGGAGCCGCCCCACCTTTAAATTTTATTCCCCCTGCTTCAAACTCCAGTGGGCCTGTAGATATTCGTAAAATAAGCGTTAAGAATAGCGATCCCAACCCAGCCATTGGCAGGCCAACCATCACAGGAAACTGCTCTCGTATAAGGGACTTCCAGTAATTTCCTTCCGTTTCATGAACAGTCGATAACTTGAACATCAGAAAAATACCAAACAGCGATAATACAATGACGATCACCCAGCTCATAATAAAGCGCATTTTCTCGTACTGTGACGTTGTTGTCGCTTCCTCAGACTCAGAGGTTTCTTTATTTAACATGAATAATCCTTCCCAGTGCCAATCCTACCTAGTGGGTATTCTGCTCCTGAATGAACTGTGCATAAAGAAGATCCGCAAAATCCGACTCGCCAATTTTACCTACCACCAAATCCCTCATAGCATCAGCAAACAGGTCATTGTCAACAACCAGCTCATAGTCATTGAGTGACAAATATTCCAAAGCCACAGCAAGCCCAGTCCTTTTATTGGCATCAGATAACGAGTGTGACACGGCAATACTTCCCGCATATTTTGCCGCGATTTCAAAAACATCATCCAAACCAGAATAGGCAATTGCATTATCTATGCGGCCTAACGCTCCCTGGAGCTTATTTAGATCCGCAGAACCTTTCATACCTTGCTCTGTTTCCAATATAAATGCGTTGATCTCTATCACTCGTTCAAAAGGGAAAAAAATCAAGTTCATTACATATCAGCCAGCTTTTTAAAAGTCTTCTGGTGTGTTCTAAGCGCAAGCTTGGTTTCTGAACGAACGATTTGTCTACCCTCTGCTCCGGTTAAATCCAGCTGTTTGGTTGCGCGAATTTTTGGTCTGACAACAGGCTTGACCCCATAGGCTTCTATTTTCTTATTCATAACAATCTACCGGTTATTTTCTATACATTCTGATTATAAATTGTTAGTAGGGTAAAAAACATCACCAGATTGCAGTAGCCCTGCTAATCGGTTGGATGTGAGTAATCACGGCTAACCGCTGCCCAGTTTTTTATAGCACGCGATAGCGTTGGATCATAATCCAGTAGCAGCTCGCTCTTACACCAATCCAGGAACACTTGAACAGTTGAAATCAGCTCTTCACTGCACAAATATTTGAAGTTTCTGTACTTTGCACTGGAACTTTTTGCCCTGGCATATTTATTCAGCGCGCTAATAGTCTGGTCGAAAACCAGGCTTCCTTGATCGTTTTTATGCTCGATACACCACAGCATATACAGCGGCACCGCCCTATCCAGTGGTATTTCTGGCACATCCCACATTAAAGCAATGTGTTCATCTGAAAGCTCTTTGGCATTAGCTTATATAGCTCGAAGGACTATAGCGACTATCGCAATTTCTATAATACTCCAAATAACCTAGCATTTTCTTGCGCGCTTTATAGTTCACCTTGTCCTCTACCACTCTAGGCGAACTATACAACGGGATATTTTGTGGTGGCTGATAGAGAAACCATGAAGTAACAGGGATCTTCCACTCCACAGATGCTCGCAATAGCGCTTCTTCTAATGTGTCTAAAGCACCATGCATTTTAAGAGTATCCAAGCCGTTTGTCAGAGCACGAATACCGAAGTGACCACTTTTATTCTTTACTGTATGACTGATCGCTATATAACGCACTTTGGAAGGCCAATCCAAGTCTGAATCCGCTGCTTTTGCGATTGCCAAATAATAAAACCTCATGAAAAGCCCTCCCCAAACTTCGCAACAAAAAATGCTTGCACGTACTTGTTATAGATAGCCTTTAATAACTCTTGGTATTCACCATAGTCAAGCTCGGCTTCAGAAGCTGGAAGTAACTCAAATAATGATGCGATCTCAGGAATTGGTGATTTCTGGTGTTTTTTCAGCGCAGCGAGTATTTCCGTTGCTTGTGGTTGAGAGTAGAAATCATCTTCATACTCACTAATAATGTCGTTGAGATCGCAGAGTAGATAAATGATAGCGCCTTGTTGAATAAGCATCTCATCCAAATCAAAACTAAAACTCGGAGACTCTCGAACCTCCACGCCGACAAAATCGATGCCATTGAAGTCATCTGGGTCGATGTAGACGGTCTGATCATTGGTGATACCACCATCACGGAGCAAATGATAATAAAGCAATAACACTGATGCCATTGCTTTATTTCCGATATTATAATTTGTGCTGTCGATAATCATATTAACCAAACAATCGCCACTGCTTTGACTTAAATTTACCAGGTATATCTTGCTCCCAAGGGTCATCGTAGCCCATTGACGCCAACGTATCGAACCACAAGTCCCTTTTGCTTTCAGGCAGGGCTACCCCACACCATGGGCAGTTATTTATCATCATCTGGCTAATGCCATCACCATGGGGTATCGAGTACTCATCGAATACCTCGTCATATTGTATTACGGCATCATGACATTCTTTAGGATCTGGGTGTTGTTCACAATAAAACTCGGCATATTGAGCCATATGAACACATGGATAATCACTAATGCTTACCCCCCTTTTCAAAAGGCTTTTAGCCAACACGGCATCACTGCAAGCACGGCAGGAATGGAAATGGTCAAATACTTTGTCCTGAAGTTCATCATCTAGATCGTTGATATCACTATCAAACCAGTATGCTTTAAATTGATTACAATTCACAACTCGAGTTTAGAGCGAGCGC
>DFOV01000428.1 GCA_002376965.1 Gammaproteobacteria bacterium UBA3532 | reverse complement strand
AAGCATTCTCACATCGATATCGAGCACTTTGCCTAATAAGGCGGGAGCTTTAGTAAAGTACATCTCGGCCCGGTATGGATCGCCCTGGGCTGCGCATAGCAGCGCCTGAAACCCCGCATACAAGAACTTACAGGTGCGAGATGGCTCAATATCCAACTGGTTTATACGCTCGACACATTGTTGCGCCCGTAAAATCTCTCCTTGTTTAATATGGCATAGGCCTTTGAGCGTGTATATGTCGTAGAGGTTTCGAAATGGGATGTAATGGATTTTCAATATCCGCATCAGTTTCAACAGTTTTTCTATAACCGTGATGGCCTTTTCGAAATGGTGGGCACAGTAGTACAACCAGGAAAAGTTATAGAGTGTTACTGCAACTTCACCATAATCTTTAATCTTACGCAAAATGCTAAAAGCGCTGTTGAAGTAGCGTTGGGCGCTTGGATAATCTTCTATCAGGTTGTAGAAATAGCCAATTCCGTTGCGGATGCGGATGATATCCAGTGGATTTTTTAAGCCAGTTCGGATCTGCTCACTGACTTTAAGGCAACGCAACGTTTTGTGATAGGCATGTTGGTAGGAGTAGATGATGCCTTTGGATTGGTATGCCGCTGCGACACCTGCTCTGTTCCCAATCGCTTTGTTAATGTTGATGGCTCGATTGCAATAGTCGATAACCAGCTTAACATCCAGATCCTCGTCATAACGTAATATGACGTAATAATTGCGATAGCAAAAAGCCAGATGATTTTGAAACTGCAAATTGTCTAACCGCTCGATGAGGCGGGTGAATTTTTCACGTTCCATGGGTTGAGTGGAGCGATCATAGACATAATAAAGCGCAAAGAAACAAATAGCCTGAAGCATTTTATCATCGGTTTGTTTAGCAAACTTCACGGCTTGATTGGCAAAGTGTTCGGCAGTGGTCAGGTCATATTTGCGAATATGTCCCCAAGTGATGAGGAGGCACGATTTAGCAATTTTGTTGTTGTCATCACTGATTTGAGCGTGTTCGAGTAATAAGTCGAAATACTCAAGTGCTTCATCGGCACGATTAAGCAATAGAAAGGCGCGACCAAGCGTGATGTACAAATCAATATTATTGCTATCCAGGCTGTTTAGGGACGGAGAGTCCAGGTTTTCAAGGGTTTTTTGTACGGCTTGCAGGCTTTCATCAAGACATAAAAATTCCAGGTTATTGCGACCCACCTCGCTTAATGCATCTAAGGCCAGGCTCTGAGATATTTGCTGTGTAGGCCAGCGATCGTGGCTAAAACTTTCGATATCTGGAAGCTCTGTCACCGAATACGATTCGTGGGCGTAACTTATAAAGCCCTCCCAGGCCTGTTCATCCGATTCATTGACGAAATGGTGCTGGCTGTCAAAGCACAGGCAAAGCAGTAGCTTTCCATTTACCAGATGCTCCCGAATGCTGGTTAACAGCTTAAGCGCCGTCGTGGTTGAATAATGAGCATGACTGATTGCTATCACGATAGGGCGCTCTTGCGAAGCTTGTCCCAACAAACTCAAAATACTGGCCTGCATTTCAAACTGCTCGTAGTCCAGCTCGTCAAGAATCAATGGCTCTCGACGTTCTGCTTTGCCTTTCATTGTATAGCTCTCAATTATCGAGCGATGTGGTTGATAAATAGCCGCACGTTCAAGTAAATCCGTCATGGCCTGTGGGGTTGAGGCCTGGTGCTGTATAACCTCCATGTAGGGTGAAAATGGCTGGTTGTAGTGCGTTTGAACCAAGTCAAAGCGGTATACGTTGGCATCAATGGTCTTAACAAAGCTTTCAATCAGACTGCGGAATGCATGTTCTGTCGAACTGTTAAAAAAAGCACACTGGATACTGTTATTGAGGCAAAGTCCCCAGCGATGATTTAACAGTTTTAGCGCATGTTTGTTCTGACTCATGGTGATGGACTCTCATTTGCAAAAAGCGACACGTTGACATGGCAACAGGTTCTAATAGCAAGTCTAGACGATATAAAGAAAAGATCAGCCTTGCGCCATTGGTTGCTTTGTAATCAAGGTATGTTGCAGTGCAGTGAGTGTGGCAAGGGTGGTGATATTAGAAATCCTTGTAACCTGTTGAAATGTAAGAGGTATAATCTACCGGCCAAATGGCCGAGTGATGTATTTTTCATTCTGTTTAGACTCTGACGAATCCCCACAAAAACGCGAGAAATAATGGTGACCTTCATGGCGAACTGTGATCAAATCATTTCGCCAAAAACAAACTGATACGGAACCCATGAAGGCCATAGACATAATACAAAATGACATCGCAGCCGCCTACCCAGAAATTCACGCAGTTCGATTAAATACGCTATTTACTTTTGTCGGCTCAGGTATGCATGACCAACGGCTTTCCGTTTCGTACCTTGGCCGCGGACTAAAGTCTCGCTCTAGTACAGAGAAAAAGCATGACATCAAACGAGCAGACAGGCTAATAGGTAACGAGCACTTACACAGGGAAAGGCAGTATTTCTACGAATACATGACAGAGCAGTTAGTAGGTAAGCAGGTCACCCCAATCATCACCGTTGATTGGTCGCCGATTAATGGTAATGGCCAATTCCAACTGCTTAGAGCAAGTATACCTATGACAGGTAGAACCTTAACCTTAGTCGAGAAAGTCTATCCAGAAAGCCAGTTAAACTCGGAGCACGCACATCAAGCACTGCTTGATGAACTAGAGCAATGTTTACCTACTGATTGTCAGCCAATCATCTTATCTGACGCCATATTTAGAACGCCTTGGTTTAAAGCGATTGAGGCAAAAGGATGGTTTTGGGTTGGGCGAGTACGTGGAAACATCAGCTTGTCAACCGACACTTCAAATTGGGAGTCTTGTCATCACTATTACCGACAAGCGACAGGAAAGCCAACTGCTCTGGGTTTAGTTTGCTATGGTAAGTCGATTGGCTTCCAGTGCCATGGAGTGCTCTATAAAGAACGAGGAAAAGGACGTAAAAAGCTGAAAAAGCGCGGCGGTGAATCTCAGTGCACAACAGATAAATATCAGCAACAAAAGGCCAAAGAGCCCTGGTTTCTGGTTCACAACTTACCTCCAAAGAGGTTCGGAGGCGCGGAAAAGTCGTAAAGCTTTATAAGCAGCGAATGCAAATTGAAGAGAATTTTCGAGATACAAAGAATGCCAAGCTGGGATTAAGCATTGAGTTTGCCAACTCCAAGACGGCTAAGCGGTTCGACAATTTGTTACTTATAGCGTCTCTGATCTTATTTGTCTTGTGGGCGATAGGTTACACTGTATCACAAATGAATAATTCTAGGCGGTTGCAGGCAAATACTATTCAATACAGGCAGGTATTGTCGTTTATTTATCTGGGGAGAGAAGCTGTAGGCGACCCTAGATACGAACCCGAAAGCGAGTTTGTCGTATACACCTTGGAACAGCTCTGGATGTTGACGGTAACGGTTGATCGACTTTAATTCATATTCGTGGGGATCCGTCAGTAATTAGACCTTACTGAGCGGAGACGACAAAAGGATAACGAGTGAGGTCTTTTCCTGGTGGTTTGTATTTTCTGGCTGCGGAACGGTTGTTTTGCTGGATCTGCTCCCGCACTTCCTGCGCCCAAAGAATGATTTCGGCCACTACATCGAAGAACTCGCCAGGAATAGGATCTCCCTCTTGGGCTACCTCCTTTATGGCTCGTGCTACTTCAATATTTCGTATGATCGGAACATTGTGTTTTTCCGCTTCTTCACGCATGGCTTTAGCCAGATGCTCTACCGCCATAGCACTTATCTTGGGGACTGGCTGTTTGTCTTTATCATAAGATATGGCGATGGCTATATGCGTCGGGTTTACTAACAAAGCGTTGGCCGTGCGAGCTGAGTGCATGGCTCCTTGATCGGCCCACTCCTGATGAGTTTGACGACGCTGCTGCTTAATCATTGGGTCGCCTTCCATGTCTTTAAATTCCTGTTTGATATCGCGCTTGCTCATCCGGTTCTTTTTCATAAAAGAGAAGTGCTGATAGATGGCATCCAGCAATGCAAACAGGGCAAATATACCGACGGTAAGAATAAGTAACTTAAAGGCGAGACTATACATTGCTTCACCAAAGACACTTAAGCTGGTGCGCGGTAGCATAATCAGTTCAGGAATAAATTGGCGTATGACTATCCATGCAAGTAGGAAAAGCACGCCGGTTTTTAGTACGGCCTTAAATACTTCAATCAGGTTATCCATGCTGAAAAGCTTCTTAATGCCTTCGACAGGATTGATGTGTGACAATTTAGGCTTTATTTTTTCAAAGGTGAGTATTGGGCCTGTCTGCAGGTATTCTACAGCGAGGGCGAATAGTATGACGGGCACTAGGAATATTGCCCCAAGTGCTAATACGCTCTTAGTGGCAGCCCAGCCTATACGAGCCAGATCTTTTGAGAAATCTTGATCGGGTACTGCGAAAACCTGATTGGCTATACCGACAATTTGGTCATAGGTGTAGTCCAGGCCAAAGGCAAAAAGAATAAGCCAGAGAATAAGCACTGCGGTGCTGGTGACGTCTTTACTTTTGGGAACATCGCCTTTCTTTCGCGCATCTTTTAGTTTCTTGGGGGTGGGTTGTTCGGTTTTGTCCCCGCTGTTATTGTCTGCCATATTGGTGTCCTTAAAGCCGTATGCCCAGCGAAAGCCGATTATACTCAGGGACTGTCAGCTTGGCTAATTCGTGCAATTTTTGTGTTGCAGTGCGTAACCGGCTAAGCTTAAAGTGATGAAATCAAAATATATAGGAGGTGTGAAATGAAGTGTCCTCACTGCCATATACCGCTATTAATGACAGAGCGCAAAGGGGTAGAGATCGATTATTGTGGCCAATGCCGAGGTGTTTGGCTGGATAAGGGCGAGCTGGATAAGATTATTGATTTGTCAGTAGAGGAGCGTTCAGGACTGGCGGGTGTTCGGCGCGGCGATCATCATTATGATCACAAGCCGCGCTACGAATCGAAAGATCATAAATTCAGAGGGCACGCCGATCGTTATCATCAGCAGCCTTACTACAAGCGTAAAAAGAAGAAGAGTATGCTGGATGACCTGTTCGATTTCTTTTAGCTTTCGCTAAGGCGCAGGACTAAAAATAAAAAAGCGGGGAAGTGGCTCTTCCCCGCTTTTTTATTAAGGTGTTGCCGTTCGGTTAGAACGCACCTTGAGTCGTGACATTGCCTTGTGCACCGGTAGTGACCTGGTTGTTGGCGCCGCCTTGCCACTGAACAATGGTTAGCGTTTCTTCGTCGGCGATAACACATTTCCAGTCGATATCCGTATTGGCTGGCATGTCATTAAGAGTCCCACTCCAGGTAGGCCATGCAGTTGGGTCGAGCTTTTGCGCTGGCGTTGCTGTCCAATTTCCTAACTCAGGAATGTTTCCGACCACATAAACACTTTGACCGTTCACCGTGTTGCCATTGTCGCAAGTAAAGGTAATGTCTACTTCAACATTAGGTTCTGCGACAGTGATGGTAATGGTCTCGGCCGCAGTTGCGCCTTCGTTGTCTGTAACCGTGACGGTGAAATCAAAGCTACCGATGGCATCGAAGGTTTGTGTGATGCTACTGGTAGTGTCTCCCGTTGACCAAGCCAAGCTATCGATGGTGCCATCTGGATCGTCAGAATCAGAGGCATCGATGGTTAGTGTCGTACCCGGCGTGACCGTGGTATTACCCATATTTAAGACAACAACGGGTGGCTGGTTGCCTTGGAGTAGTGTGACGCTATAGGCCAGTGATTCGTCGTTAAACTGAATAACATAGCTTCCAGCTTGCGCTACGAATATGTCGTCGCCAAAGAACTCGGCGATGCCATCGTCGTTGTTGTCACCATAGTTGTTGGCCCAGTTGCCATCGATGTCAAATTTGAAACGGTCATTAGCGGCACCGTTGAATGTCGCTTCAATTTGCCATAGGTTGTCGCCAACCAGTTCCATCAAGGTGCCAGCAGCAAAGCCATTGAAGGTGCCGCGTAGGTGTACTTGATCGAAATTTTGTAAAAACGGCTGTTCTTCAACCACGATAGTGATTGAGGCAGTATCCGCTAAGTCATCGCTGTCTGTCACTGTCACGTCAACGATATGCTCACCAACGCTATCAAATGCCAAGCTTATTTGAGCAGCGGTTTCGCCGGTACTCCAGGCAAAGCTGAGCGGATCCTGGTTGGCATCCGATGAGTTGCTGGCGTCCAAAACTACCGGTTGGTTCAGAGCCACGGTTAGCTTATCCGCTTCAATAACGGCTACTGGCGCTGCAGGGGCAAGTACATCAATGGTCACTTGAGTGGTTGAAGCTAATTCAGTGCTGTCGGTGACGGTTAATGTGATGACTTTTTCTCCTGCGCTGTTGAATACCGCTTCGACGACTTCACCTGATAAGGTGTCGTTCCATTCTGGATGTGACCAGACATAGCTGGAGATATCGCCATCTGCATCGCTGGAGCTGCTGCCATCCAGAGTGAAAGGCTCGCCTGTTTTTGCGATAGCTGGTGCATTGGCCGCTGCTATGGGAGCTGCTGGCCCATCAGGCAGTTTAGTAACGGTGTAAGCCAGGGTGTCGTCGTTGAATGTGATCTGATAGTCACCTGCACCTTGTGCTGGGGCAAAGATATCTTCACCAACAAGCTCGGCGATACCATCGGCATTATCGTCGCCGAAGTTTTGCGCCCAGTCGCCAGCAACATCAAATTTGAAGCGGTCTAAGCCACCGCCGTCTAGTGCCACGGTGATCCCCCAGGTACAAGCTCCAACGAGTTGCATGGGGCTGTTTTGCCAGCCATTCGATGTGCCACGATAGTTCATGGTCTGGAAGTTACAAGGAACAACGCCTGTGCTTTCATAGGTAGCTACATAGCTGGTATCGATAGCGGGATTAAAAATGATTTGGTTGGCATCGCCGCCAATATTCCAGTTGCTGAACTCAAACTGTTCGCCGTCTAGAAGCTGTGGACTTGTCGCACCAATCGAGCTGGTTGAACCAACAATACCAACATCAACAAATGGTGTTGCTTGAAGTCGAGAGTTAATAGACAGCATGAGGCCGGAAGGCTCTGAATCCATGGTCATTTCAACCGTCACCGGTTGTAGCTCAATGCTGATACTGGCGCTCATCGGCTCTTGCTGAGCTTCGGTGGCGTATTTCACCATATTGTCAGACATCGAACGATGCTGTGCCTGCATCCAGGCGGCTGAGCGTGCGACGCTAGAAATGCGTAGCTCATCAATGCTGCCGTTGAAGAAATTTCCACCTAAGGCGCTTCGACCAATACTCAGATCGAGATTGTTAGGCGTGATGGGATCAATGATGCCATCAGTAGTGACTTCCTGACCATTAACATATAGCGCTACATTATTGCCATTGATTGATGCTGAAACCAGGTTCCAGGTAGCAGGTAAATCAACGCCTTCAGCGCGAGCCAGGTTTTGTCCACCGGCTAGTGTCGTTAAGAAGTTTTGGCCTGCGTTGTATTCAAAGTTGAATCCGGAGTTGTCGTTAAAGCCTTCTTTCTTTGAAAGAATTCGGCCCCAGTTGTCGGCTGCTGGATCCTGAACTTTGATCCAGGCGCTGAAAGACATAGCATTGGTTAGGTTCAGGCTGGCTGAGTTGGGTACAACCATGAAGTCGTCGCCATCGAAAAACTGTGCGGTTCCTGCAGCGCCAGTGACTGGGCTGGCCCCTTGGTTGTTGGCGTTGTTTTGCTGGCCCGATGCATCATCGGCGGTGGCCATGTGCCATACGCCTGCATAGTCATTATTCCAGACGTCAGCGCTGTTTTGTGCAGCGATTGCTTGGGCATTGTCATAGTACATCCAAATGTAATTAGCAACCGAGTTGGCATTAACCACTGGTACTTTCACCCACACAACTGACTCACCCGCAGGATTCCATGATTCGATATCATGGGCCAATGCATTGCCTTGACGGTCAACAAAGCGCAGGCTTTGGCCCTGATCGCCTGTTGCAGCATAATCTACGCGACTACTGTCGAGCTTAACCATAAGCGGGAAGTCGAACAGAGTTTCGTCGATATCCGTCGCATTGATAAATAGAGCACGACGTTTTTGCCAAGCGGTGTCCCACCATTCCGGTGCCGTATCAGAAAATGCGGTGAGTTTTAACTCCAGATGACTTGGATACTCATGATCCGGGCCAGGGAACGAGCCGCCGTTGGGTGATGTAACAAATATATTGTCTTTTTCATCGTGCAAGTGGCAGTCGGTTGGATCATTCTTGGCGCAATGATGCAAGAACAAATCCCACTCCAGGTTGTCTGTCGTTTCTCCTGTATTAGGTATTACGGCGGTTCCGGCAAAGTTGACCGTTTCTTCCGTTTGCCACTTAACAGTAGTGGCTGGCGCTGTAATGCTTGGTACCGGAACATCTTCGCTGATAAAGACGATTTGATGGCTGGTATCGCTGTTGCCAAAATTATCACTGGCGCGAACCGAAACCATGTAGGTGCCTGCCTCGCCGTAAGTCGATTGAGCATTGACGCCGGTTGCATCATCAAACAGGCCGTCGCCGTCCAGATCCCACTCATATAAAGTGGCTCCGGCTGTTGTTGAGGCGTCAAAGCTTACGCTTGTTCCTGGTGCGCCATAGCTAGGGTTTGCTTGCATTTGGGCGATCACCGGGTTGGCTTGGTTGATGGCTGATACTTGCCATACTCGGTATTGATTGGCACCTAGATCATATTCGACATAGAACAGATCTCCATTTGGCCCTGTTAGTAGTTGAACGATAGGATCGCCGTTATCAAAGTCTTGAATATCGTTAGGGTTTGGCTGGCCATCGGCACCAGGCATAATGACTTTAATCCACTGCTGGGAGTAGTCAGCGAAAAATAGTGCGCCTTGGTATTCTGCTGGATAGCTATTGCCGGTATAAACGGCGACGCCTGTCACTCCGGCAGCACGACCATTGTGGTTGTATTCTGAAAAGGGTTTGGTGTCGCCGCCTTGATTGTACAGACTTTCACACAGCGGAATGTTGGCTCCGTCATAGCCTCCTTGGCGGCCGCTTCCCTCAAAACAGGGCCAACCAAAGTTTTCGATGACGCCGTCGGTTGGATCGGGCACGACATTGATTTCTTCAACCTGATTCCAGCCTACATCCGCGATATAAAGCGCGCTGGTTTCAGGGTGGATGGTGAAACGAAACGGATTGCGCAGGCCGTAAGCAATAACGCGGCTGCGGCTTGCTCCTTCTGGTCCTTGGGCTCCAAACAATGGATTACCAGGCATGGCTTGTCCGGTAATTGGATCGAGTCGTAATAGGGTTCCGTTGAAGTCCAGACCGTCACCTTCGGTCCGAAAATCTTGAACGCGGACAGCGCCGCCTTCCATATTCGGATCACCACAGCCATCAGGGCCAACATCGACAAAGCTGGGAGATGCGCCATCACCTGATGTTACATAAAGTGCGCCGTCTGGGCCAAATTGCAAATCACCAATAGCGTGACTGGTTGACTGCTGACACCAGCCTTGGATCAGGATTTCTTCGCTGACACCAACGCCATTTTCTACCGTAATTTTTGACAGGTGTGCACCTGGAGAACCAACGCGTCGAGAATATAGCGCGTAGATAAAAGGCGTTTGTGGGAAGTCGGGGTGGATTGCCAAGCCTAATAGGCCGTGGTCAGTATTGGTATGCACATTGTCTATTTGGTATACCAGATCCGAGGTGGTATCGTTGATGCTGTCAAATACTCGGATAGCTCCATCCTTTTCGGCGACAAAAACTCGAGAGTCTTTGGGCGCGAAGCGAATGGCGGTTGCCTGGTCAAGGTTGGCTAGCACTTGCTTTTTGGTGAAGCCTTCGGGGAGGGCGTAGCTGGCGGTTGTTGCGACTAAGCCAGCAGCAGCAAAAAGGCCTCGGCAAAAGCCGTTATTAAGCCTGTGTTTATGGGTCATTATTATTGCCTCGTGAAAAGAAAAATCGTTTCTCATCGCGGCATCAACGAAACGTGATCCTTAAGTGAATGATGACGTCCAAATTGTACCAAGCGCTATCGCGATACGCGGTATAAAAAAATATTATTAAAAGTATACTTTTATCTGATAGTTGTGCGGTGCGGAATAAGTGACGGGTTGAGGGGGAGTTATGATCCTCGGTGACCTGGGGGAGGAGGGGATTTTGTTGTGTACCTGCTAATATCGCACAAAAAGGTGATTGTTGGAGACCATTCCTTTTGCTAGATCAAGCGTATAGGTGAAAACTTTGCTAAGCTCTATTTATTACGTCATGGCTAGAGTGAGAACATACATTGTCTGTACACTTTGATAAATTGATCAATCAGTTAAAAAAGCTGCCACAGGTAGATGCAATTGCCCTAGGGGGGTCTCGTGCGACAGGGCAAAATGACCGAACCTCTGATTACGATGTATATGTTTATTTGAATAGCGCCGTTGCTCCATCCGAACGACAGGCGCTGCTCGAAGCTGAGTGCTGCTACCTTGAAGTGGATAATCAGTTTTGGGAAACAGAAGACGACGGTATTCTCCAAGACGGTACGCCTATCGAGTTTATATATCGAGGTTTGGATTGGTTGGCGCAGGATCTGGAGCGGGTAGTTGAGCAGGGGCAGGCATCAGTGGGGTATACGACCTGTATTTGGGCAAACCTGCTGGATTGTAAGGTGCTCTTTGATCGTGATGGGCGGTTAACACAGCTTAAAAATCGCTACAACCGTCCTTATCCACAAATGCTTAGAAATAATATTATTGAGAAAAATGCGATGCTATTGTCGTCTTCTATGCCTGCGTTTTTTCACCAAATAACCAAAGCCTATCAACGCGAAGACTTCAATAGTGTTAATCATCGCCTAGCCGAATTTATGGCGGCGTATTTTGACATATTGTTTGCGTTAAACGAGACTCCACACCCTGGTGAAAAGCGCCTGGAAACGTTGACCAAGCTGTTGCGTTTGGTGCCCGACAATTTTCATGACAATCTCAAGCATTTATGGTCCGTGCTATTTATCGATCAAAGTCAGTCGATTAAGCTAATCAAGCAGCTTATTGCGTCGATGCATGAGCTGTTACAAGCTCAGGGATATGAGTTTGATGATCAGCAGCAAGCCCTTAAGCTCTGAGCATGCCGCTGCTTGAGTCGCAGTTTCAGCCGCTGGCCTGGGCTAAGAATCCCCATATTCAGACAATATTGCCGCGGCTGTTACCTCGACCGGTACTAGGACAAGCACACACCGAGCGTATTGAGCTAAGTGACGGGGATTTTGTTGATGCGGTATGGGTGCATCGAGAGCAACTGGGTAAGAAGCCATGTACACTGGTGTTACATGGCTTGGCAGGCTCTGTTAATTCGCCCTATGCATTGCACTTACTTAAGCATTTTGAGCTGGCCGGTTACCCTGCTGTACTGATGCATTTTCGAGGGTGCAGCCATGAGCACAACCGAACGGCCACTTCTTATCATGCCGCTCAAATTGAGGATGTTGCTTATTTAGTAAAGCTTATTCGAGCGCGCAGTCGAAAGTCGCCTGTTTTTGGAGTGGGATTTTCATTGGGTGGAAATATACTGCTCAACTATCTGGCAACATATACCAAAGCGATGGAGCGAGCGGTCGCAGTCGCGCCGCCTATGATGCTGGATTCTTGTGCTGAGCGAATTAATCAGGGTTTTTCAAAAATCTACCAACGCTACTTGTTGGGGAAAATGCGTGCTGGGTTACATAGAAAGTGGGAGCGTGGAATCTTTGTGTCTTACCCTCAATTCTCGCCAGCACTTTTTAAAACCCTAACGACATTCCGGCGGTTTGACGATGTGATTACTGCGCCCTTACATGGCTTTAATAATGTCGATGATTACTATCGCCAAGCCAGCGCCAAATCGCGGCTTGGTCAGATTGTCACCCAGACGCTAATCATCCATGCTAAGGATGACCCATTTATGGATGGGCGTGTCGAACCGCGGCTTGCTGAACTGCCAGACAATTTATTTTATGAATTGAGCGAGTATGGTGGGCACGTAGGGTTTGTTGGTGGGCATGGCTCGAAGCCAAGGCATTGGCTAAATTTACGCATACTTAATTTTTTGTTGGCCTGAACAGCCTATCGTTTTATTTGAATGCAACGGTGCGCAAATGTAAAAACGAAAAAGCGGCATAAAGCCGCTTTTTCGTGAAATCCACTTGTCTGAAATCCTTTTTCACCTTTCGTCCTGTATAAACTACGCTGATCCCGCGATAAATTCCTATAAACTCCGTTATCCCTTGAAACGTCCTGCGTCGTCCTTGTCGTCCCTTACTGTCCTGTCCGTTAATCCAGGTTCCAAATTATCCCAGGCTTCCATTGCTCCATTTCCTGTGGCATTTCCCTCGCTAGCCTCGCTTCTTGCTTTCCTGAAATGCCTTTTGACATTCCGTTGCAATCCGTTCCTAAGCCCTTACCTATAAGTCTACGTCGACTCATTTATTTTGGTAGGGCATAACGTGAAGGCCGGTACTGGAGCGGAGAAGGTGTTTGCTCATAACTATCTGAACAATAATAAAAAGAATGCTTTGTTACGGTGATTGCTGGCGTTATTTTCTGTAGATGTCGGACAGCCATGTAAGACATGTCTTACATGGCATGAGGATTTTGTTTGGGTATAAGATTAGCCATCAGCGTTGATCTTAGCAATCAACTCAGCTTCTACGCTGTCTGCTTGATCATTTTCAACCTGGCAGGTGCCAGCGGCCAAGTGGCCACCGCCACCATACTTTAAGCACAACTCGCCAACATTGGTTGCAGACGAGCGATCAAGAATCGACTTGCCTATGGCAAAGACAGTATTTTGTTTGCGTAAACCCCACATACGATGAATAGAGATATTACATTGTGGGAACAGGGCATATATGATAAAGCGATTGGTTGCCCAGATGGTCTCTTCGTCTTGCAAGTCTAGAACAACGAGGTTGCCATGAACCTTGGCACAACGCTTTATCTGTTCCTCGGCTTTTGCCTGGTGTTCGCGATATAGCTCAACTCGCTCTTTGACATCGGGCAGTTCCATGATTTCTGCAATGGGTTTGCGTCGGCATTCGTCGATCAATTCCATCATCAGCTGATAGTTTGAGATGCGGAATTCTCTAAAGCGCCCCAGGCCAGTGCGGGCGTCCATCAGAAAGTTCATTAGATCCCAATCTTGTGGATCAAGAATTTCGTCACGGTTGAACTGAGCCGAGTCGCCTTTATCCACGGCTTCCATCATTTCCTGAGAGACGTGTGGAAATTTATCCGCGCCACCGAAATAGTCGAATACAACGCGTGCAGCCGACGGAGCCTCTGGATCGATAATATGATTGTCGACTTTTTCGTTGCGAATGGTTTCGCTCAAGTGATGGTCAAAAGCGAGGTGACACCCTGCCACGTAGGGAAGATTGGTCGTGATGTCATTCTCAGTGATTTCTATCTTTCCATCCTGCATGTCCTTTGGGTGAACAAACAGGATATGGTTAATCATATCCAACTCTTTTAGCAGCGCAGCGCAAACCAAACCATCGAAATCGCTACGGGTGACTAAACGGTATTGTTTTTGAGCATCACTCATGGATACACTCCTTCCTTTTATTTATCGCAAAGCAATTATTTTAGAAATAAAGCTATAAGGTATGTTAGAAATATAGCAGTCATTAGACGAATTTCATTATTTGATAAGGGCTATAATTTCTG